>JAFOER010000025.1 GCA_017380095.1 Bacteroidales bacterium | reverse complement strand
ATTGCTCTCCAGCTGGATAAGGGGAACCTCAGCCTTTACGATAATCTCTTTTATGGCATCCTTATAAGGGTCTGCCTTAGGGGCGCAACTTGCACACATGCACCCTATTACGCACAATATGCAGAATATTGCTTTCTGAAAAGATGTGTTTTTCATAGGTCAACAGTTTAAATGATACTGCAAGTTAGGTATTTTTCTCCAAAATGGTTAACTTTAGCAATCAAAATATCAACTGAACTGCCATGAAAAAGTTTGCATTCCTTTCATTTCTGCTGCTCTCTGCAGCTACCCTTTTTGCCCAGACAAGTGACCATCTGAACTGTTTTGCCGTCCTTGCAGGCAAAGGCGCCACAACAGACGGCTCTGTGATTCTTGCCCATAATGAGGATGACTCCGGTGAGCAGATGCTCAATATATATAATGTGCCGCGCAACAGTATGGGGGTGAACAACAAGTATATCTGGGTGGAGTTCCCTGGGATGGAGGTGTCGGATGCATATCTTAATGAGTATGGTGTTGCGGTGGCCTCGGACGGCTGCAACTCCCGTGAGGATAGGGAAGATTATACAGATGGCGGTGTGCTGTATGAGGTCCGTACCCTGGTTGCCCAGCAGGCACGTTCTGCACGGCACGCGGCAGAACTTATCGGGAAGATAGTTGAGCAGAGGGGGTACCGTGGGAGCGGAAGAACCTATGTAGTGGCTGACTGCAATGAGGGATGGGTGGTTGCTGTAGTGCGCGGACGCCATTGGCTGGCACAGCGTGTTCCCGACAACAAAGTGATGACAATTCCCAACTATTACTGTATAGGTGAGGTGGATCTTGCAGATACTGCAAACTTTATGGGTTCTCCCGACATCATTTCATATGCTGAGGAGAGGGGCTGGTACAATCCGGCAACAGACGGCAAGTTCCTTTTCAGGAAGGCATATTCCCACCCCAACTACTACAACTATGACCGTAACTACGTAAGGCACATGTCTGCAATGAATTACCTTACAGGGGAGGAATATTCCACCAATCCCGACGAATATCCTTTTGCAGTTACCCCAAACCGCAAGGTTGCAATTGCGGATATGATGCAGATTCTTACCAGCCATGGTGAGAATGTTGAGGTGAAGATTGGCGGGAACCGGAAGGGCGGGCATCCGGTATGCATCTGTACGGATGTTACCGTTACCTCAACAATTTTCCAGTTGAGGAGCTGGCTTCCGGTGGAGATAGGGGCAGTAATGTGGGCAACGGCGGCATCACCATGTGCGGAGGTGTATATTCCGTGGTATTGCGGAATGACCAAGTCTCCCGACGGTTTCCAGAGGTTCTCCACTGCGGCAGAGGCCCTGGAGAAACACATGAGTGACTCCAAGGATAAACGGAAGAATTATCCCGATGCCATTGCCTGGAAATTTGTTGACAGGTGGCACAGTGTGCTTGAGGATTATGATGGGCGCATTGCTGCCGTACAACAAAAAAATGCCCCTTTCCAGCAAAAGCTTTTCAAGGGGCAGATGAAATTTGAAAAATCGCTCAGGAAATTCTGGGATGCCAATACTTTTGAGGTTGTAAAACCTGCATTATTGCAGGAGGCCCTCAATAACTACACCGCAGATGCCTATAAGGAATATTACGGAATAATAGGGTGGTAGCAGCTATTCGTATCTTGGCATACCGGCATACGATGCCTTCTTCAGATACATAGGCTCATTGCTCAAGAGTCTGTACATTTGTGGAGACTCAAGGATCTCCTTTGCATCGTACTCCTTACCGTCAACCTTTACAGTGCGGTAAATGAGTCTTATGCCATGGCTGTAATCTGCATAAAAATTGCCATGCTTTACGTGTAGCGGCTGCTGAGCTTTGCCGCTTGGATGATGCCATCCGTAAATTGCAACTCTGTTCTCGTTTCCAGGTAGGGTGTGGATCTTATATGTGAGTACCACATCCTTCTTTAATCCCGATATAAACTGGCCGAACTTGTACCCCTTGGCATCGTAAAGTGCGTTGATGGCATTGTTGCGGTCCTGGTACACTATCGGTTGCGAGTTCCTGCTACCGAGTGGCCTGAACGGGAAAATGTTCAGGTGCCCCTGTGAAACCTCTGCAATGCGGTCTACAAGGAAAGTTGTCGGGAGGATACAGTGCAGGGAATCTGCAATCCTCTGGGCGGCAAGGGGACCCATTGGCATCCTTACGAAATCATTGCTGGTGCCAATTGAAATGTAGTCGGGAAGAACCCAGATCTCCACCTTGTGGGGCTTGCGGAGTATTTCAACTGAATCCACTACGGGTGTCCTGAATACAATTTTGCGGAAACTCCTGAGTTCCTGCGGTATGTTTCCCTCCAGCACCGCCTCTGCAATGGCATCTTCAAGTTTCCAGAACCCCAACTTGTCTGCCTTGAGCATGAAATCCCACCCGGTAATGGATGCCTGTGGCTTGTCCTGGAAATACGGTACCGCCATAGTTTCCTTCTTGAGTCTGGAATTTTTGCCGTATACTACTTCCTGCGCGTGTGCTGTAGTTGAAAATATGGTTGCCAGCGCTACGGTGGCTATTGCCCAAAATGCTGTTTTCTTCATGGAAATGGTATTTTCTTGTAAAAATACTAAAAATTATGATGGGAGCGGGCCATTATTTTACCATTGCGTACCCTGAAATGCATTTCTGTTTCATGGTTCCTGTTGTATCCGGCATGCACATAGCGGACAACTTTCCCTTTTCCGGCCCTTAAGGTGGTGCCGGGGTCTATCCATTTTGCCGCAATCCCTTTCCTGGTACACCTGTACCCCTTGAAAACATTCTTAAGGGTATCTGCCGTATATGTGACAGTGTATTCCTTCTTGCTTTTGCTGTCATACATATCCACTTCCACAGCCTTCAGGTAGATTCTGTTTCCCTCAATGCTCCAAATGCAGGTGTATCCCTCCGGATTAGCTGTGTGCCATACACGCGAATCATGTGGGGGAAGAAATGCATCCAGCCTGCCCTTCAATTCCTTGGAAAGCGGTCTGGCAAGCAATACCCATTTCTCACCATTTATGTAGATGTTATCCGGAGACAGTCCGGTGGCCCTTGCACACAGCGGACCCAAAAACAACAGCACAGCAATGAAGATGCTTCTTGAAACAGGTCTTGTCATATGATTTGGGTTTTATTTATGTTTCTGCGCAAAATGTGTGCCAGGAGGGTGATGTGGGGAGGGTCTGGTGTTTAGGATCGGTGGCAGTGGACTGCCTAAAACCAAAAAAGCCTTGCAGAAATGCAAGGCTTTTTTGTGTGGTGCCACCAGAAAACGAGTTCCATTCCTAAATGGCTCTATATCTTCGCGTTAAAGAATCGCAACAAACGTAATCTCCTGCTATTGCTCCACCTAAATTCTGCACCATTCTGCAGTGTCTCGCAGAGTCGAGTTCCTACTTTGATGCATAGGTATACAATTATTGTTATATAGAATAGTAATGTTGAGTATTTTTCTACTACATATTTTTATCTTCCGCATTCCACTTTGCAGCAAGTTCCAGCCCTCTTTTAATCCCTTGTGATAATCCATATTCACTTTTCAGATTTTGAAGAGCATCTCTTTCTGTAATTAAGACATGGCGTAATTGCTCATAGGTCATATCTTCAATAGCAATACTATAAGGTAAAAGCAACCGTACGTTATATGGAAGTGTCTGAGTAAAGTTTGGATACTTATTTTTGATATGGATTGCACATTCTTGCATTAATGCCATATCATTACCCAATAATGCTATATTAATATCAAAAATATCTCTATCTATTTTTGTTGTGTAATCATTTACATCTTTCTGCAACTCAATGCATTCTTTTAAAATTTCTGCTTGACGTCTCTTGTTATTATCGTTGTACATATCTACATTTTATTAAAATTAGTCCTATTTTCAAACACTTCCTCAAACAAACTCATTTCTCGCTTAGCGATTCCTAT
>JAFOER010000169.1 GCA_017380095.1 Bacteroidales bacterium | reverse complement strand
GTTCGGGGAAAACATTTACGATGGCGAACATCATCGCGGAGGCCAACCGCCCGGCACTGGTGATTGCCCATAATAAAACGCTGGCAGCCCAGCTGTACAGGATAGATTTGATCTCGGTACCTGTGAGGACTATTCCGGCGGTGTAGTTGTCCAGGAACTCGTACTCAAAAGAGGCCCTTTTGTTTTTTATCTCTATTTTACTTTTTGCTTTAGGCATAACAGCGCAAATGTAGTAAAAAAAACTAACTTTGTAAGGTTGTAAACGTATGGAGAATATTCTGGGTTCAATAAAACATGGGAACTGGGATGCGGTATGCATACTTGGCCCAACAGCCAGCGGCAAGACAAAATTTGCCGTTGAACTTGCCCGTACCCTTACGGCGCAGTGGAAACCGTGCGAGATAATTTCTGCCGACAGCCGTCAGGTATACCGCGGTATGGACATTGGTACCGGCAAGGACCTATCCGAGTACGGCGAGGTACCCGCACACCTTCTGGATATAGTGGACGCCGGCACAAAATACAACATCTTTGAATACCAGAAAGATTTCTCAAAAGCCTACACCAACATCCTGGAGAGGGGATGCTTCCCTATAATTTGCGGAGGATCAGGTCTCTACATTGAGGCTGCTACCCGTGGGTATGAACTCTATGAGGTTCTTCCCGACGAAGAATTGAGAGCCCGTCTGGAATCAAAACCCATGGAGGAACTGGTGCAGATGCTCAAGGACCTGAAGGCTGCAAAGGGGGTGAAACCCCACAACGATACCGATTGGGACACCAAGAAGAGGGTGATTAGGGCAATTGAGATAGAGATGGCCCAGACGGAGCCCCGTGCTCCGCTTCCGTTGCCGCAGAACGTTCTCTTTATAGGTGTGAGTGTAGACCGCGATACCCGTAATGCCAGGATAGATGCCCGCCTGGAGGCAAGACTGCAGGAGGGGATGGTTGAGGAGGTAAAACGGCTGCTGGATAGCGGCATACCTGCCGAGGATCTTATCTACTATGGCCTGGAATACAAGTTCCTCACCCAGTATCTTATAGGAGTGCTCTCGTATGAAGAGATGGT
The DNA here is from genome assembly GCA_017380095.1 of Bacteroidales bacterium. Lineage (GTDB taxonomy): Bacteria > Bacteroidota > Bacteroidia > Bacteroidales > UBA932 > Egerieousia. The sequence goes on along the minus strand of JAFOER010000169.1, from coordinate 847 downwards.
AAGCGGCCTTCGTACTGCCATCCACCAGTTTGCCAAGAGGCAGATGACCTGGTTCAGGGGAATGGAGAGGAAAGGTGTTGAGATTCATTGGGTGGAGAGGTAGGCCGCAGGGAAGAAAATGAGATAAACTGTCGGGAAGAAAATTTAAAGATATATTGATATGAAAAACATTTTTAAGTTGATGCTTGTGGCAGCGGCCATGATGGTTTCTGCAGGTGCTTTTGCACAAAAGGCTTCCGAGTTGAAGTATTATGATGTGAGGGAGCTGGGGCTTCCGGTTCTTGGAAAGGGTTTCCAGGATTGTGTGAGGGAGAATGATACAATCAGTGACGGATTCTATACCCGTCTTCCTGCTGATCTGCAGGGGGTTGTAAGAAAGGCTGTTTGGGATTTGGGTCAGAATTCCGCAGGTTTGGCTGTGAGGTTCCGCACAAACTCAAAATGTATTGGAGCAGCGTGGAAACCGCTGAATAATTTTGGCATGAGCCATATGACCCCTACCGGAGTGAGAGGCCTTGACCTTTATTCCCTAACTGACGGCGAGTGGCTGTTTGTGGGTGCGGGCCAGCCTAACGGAAAGAATTCAAGAAACGTGTTCATAAGGAGGATGAACGGCGATATGAGGGAGTATATCATGTACTTGCCTTTGTATGACGGTGTTATAGATTTGGCTATTGGCATTGATTCAACTGCGGTGATTGAGCAGCCGCAGGTGATGGACCTCGTTCCTTCTGCGCAGGACCTTCCAATTGTATTCTACGGCACCAGCGTAACCCAGGGAGGTTGTGCAACCCGTCCGGGAATGGCTTATCCTTCAATCATTGGGAGGGAACTTCACAAGGAGACC
>JAFOER010000168.1 GCA_017380095.1 Bacteroidales bacterium | reverse complement strand
GTATAATTGTTAAATTTGTTTTCAGTTTGAACAAATTTACAAAATATTTCCAACAAACTGCAACAAACGCAAAAAACGGCCGTCTTATAAGTGAAAAACAAAAGGAATGACCAGCGTAACCTACATAAATAAACTGTACGAGACCCATTCGCAGACACTCTATTTCACAAGCCTGCGCATAACGGGCAACAGCTTTGAGGCCGAGGAGATAATGCACGACACCCTCCTCAAGTTCCTCAGCCAGCCTGACGCCAATGAAATAGAAAAACCTGCTGCCTGGCTCAAAAGCGTATGCATCCGCAAATCGCTGGACAAACTGAGGGAACGGCACCGCACGCAGGCATTCCTGGAGGAATACAGGGAAGATCCCCCGGCAACTCCGCCACCACCCCTGCAATACACCGTAGAAGAAATTAAGGGAGCCCTCCTCCTTCTTCCCGACAATTACCGTACAATCCTCTCCCTCCACCTCTTTGAGGGGTACGACTACCAGGAGATTGAGCAGATTACCGGCACAAAGGAGGCAACACTGAGGAGCCTCTACAAAAGGGCAAAAGAAAAACTGGCAGCACAGCTGCAACAAAACAGAAAATAATGGAAAACTTGGAAAAATACATACAAAACAACCTTGAGCAGTTCAATACCGGCGAAATGCCCGTTGGACACCAGGAGAGGTTTATGGCAAAACTCCAGGCTGCACAGGCTAGTGACAGGCAGACAAACAGCACAGAGGATGCCGGAATGCAGGCCGGCAACGGGAAGGTTGCCCCTACCCGCAAGGCTCCCCGCCTGTTTTCCCGCAGAAGCCTTTTTGCCGCAGCAGGAGCCGCCGCCGCAATAATAATTGCATTCTTCCTCACTCCTGGCTCCACAACTTCAACTGAAGAAGAATACTCAATAGAGATACAGGAAATGGCCCATGAGATGTACATGGAGGAAGCGGATATCCTCAAAATGCTCGGAGGAAAAGACCAGAACATCATCAACTCCATAAAATCCATAACAGAAGAAGCCATTCCCCTATCCGAACAGCTCCCTGCCGAACTCTCCCAAGAAAAACGGGCAGAAATCCTCAGGGAATACTACAAAGCCAAAACTGCCGCCCTCAAGAACTTCAGGGTCCTGGCCTATACAGATGAAATAATATATTAAAAAACATACACCATGAAAAAAATAGCATTGATTATCAGCGCTTTGTTAATTGTGACGTCGTCTTTTTGTGCAAACAACACAGTTACAAGGAATTACGATTTTGGGAAAATTACTTCAATTGAGGCAGGTTCCATTTTCTCAATTGAAATTACACAGGGCAACGAAAAAGGGGTAAGGGTAGAATGTGATGAGGTATTTGCAGAGCACCTGGATATAAAATACTCGGACGGAGAACTTAAACTGGCTCTCAAGCCAAATAGCAGTATAGATGCCAAAAGAGACAACCAAGGCATTAAGGTATTTCTACAGATGCCTGCAATTGAGGATATTGACCTTTCGGGAGCAGCCACACTAAAGGCAAACGGCGAGTTTACAACCATTGATGCAGACATTGAGACAAGTGGTGCATCATCAATCAAAGGGCTCATATTAAGAGGCAAGGAAATCTCTCTGGACTGCAGCGGGGCATCAACTCTCGAACTCTCAGGGGAGTTTTCACAAAAATTGGATGCGGAGATTTCAGGCGCATCAAAAGTAACATTGGATGCAGATGGGAACAATCTCATTGCAGAAGTGAGCGGTGCGGCAACACTTAAGGTTAACGGTGCACACAACAATACAGAAATCTCATGCACCGGTGCATCAAATGTAAAAATGGAAGGGAACACCAGATATCTCAAATCAACAACAGCAGGTGCCAGCAAATTTGACGGTGAGAAGTATGTTGCCAGCAATGGATATGCAGAGGTAAGCGGAGCAAGCAATGCCAAAGTAAAATGTATTAAAGAACTTAAGGTAAATGTAAGCAAATCATCCAAACTGACATACTACATGAATCCTACCATCATAAATCTTAATCCCGACAAAACCAATATCCTCAAGGCAGACAAAGATGGTAATGAAGTACCTCTAAACGAAATAGAACCTGAACTTTTTCAGGGAAAACCTGCCAAGGCATTCAGCATATGGCTATTGAACCAACTGAGAGACAAATGGAAAAATGAAAAATCTTTTGAGGGCAAGGCTATAATCCAGTTCGTTGTAGGAGCAGATGGAATGGTAAGGGAGTTCAAGTTGATAAAAAGTACCGGCAATGTGAAATTTGACCAATTGTTGGCAGAGACAGTATATTCTTCCCCACAATGGAAACCTTTGGTAGTAAGCGGCACAGCAGTAGACAAACTTTTCACTCTACCGATAACTTTCAAAGGAACTCCACAAAACAAGAATAACAACTCACCCCAGGGGCGCACCAGATACCCCGATCAAAGAAATGGATGGGGATGGTAAAATATGCAACGCAACAACAAAAGGGCAGCCCAACCGGACTGCCCTTAATTCATTATAGAATCATCTGAAACTACCACCCGAACGGATGCCCGCACAACGGAATGCTTGCCAGAGGATGATAATCCCCTACAAGGCCAACCGGAACGGCATCGTTGATATCATTCACTATCTGAATGCAGTTGCGGGCCTCAGATATCCTGAAACCTTTTCCTGCAAGAATATTCTCATAACTGCGTGTATGGAGTTCTGTAAAGCCCTCACTGAACTCAAATTCAGATCCGTCAATCATAATGGTACGGTAGGTCCTCTTCTCCCCCTGCACCGCATTTGCAGGAAGATGGTCGGCATTTATGCTAAGGAAATACCTCACGCGGGCCTTCTGCAAATCAAGGAATCCCGCTACCCTGTCGTGTGATTTCACATGCACAACATTCTTCTGCACAGGGCCGAAAATCCACTGCAGCATATCATAGAAGTGCACGCCAATATTGGTAGCCACACCGCCGCTCTTGCGCTCATCCCCTTTCCATGAAGTATAATACCAGTTGCCGCGGGAAGTTATATATGTAAGGTCCACATCATAGATCTTGTCTGCAGGGCCGTTGTCAATCTTCTCCTTAAGGGCAACAATTGAATCGTGAAGGCGCAACTGGAGGATATTGTATGCACAGCACCCGGTCTCCTTCTCCAGCTGCTCAAGTGCATCAATATTGCGGGCCTTCAGCACCAGCGGTTTCTCACAAATCACATTTGCCCCCAGACGCAATCCGTAACGTACGTGCGCATCATGCAGGTAATTTGGAGTACAGACCGACACAAAATCAATCTTGTCCTCCGAGCGCTGCAATTTGGTGCAGTGCCTGTCAAAAAGCTCCTGCTGTGTAAAGAAACTCGCCTGCGGGAAAAAACTGTCCATAATTCCCACACTGTCAAACGGGTCATAAGCCGCAACCAGTTTGTTTCCTGTATCCTTTATTGCTCTGAGGTGGCGCGGAGCAATATATCCTGCCGCCCCAATAAGTGCAAAATTCTTCATATTATCTGTAAAATGCTTTAATTCCCTTGCAAATATAATGCAATTGTTCCTCAGTAAGTTCTGTATGCATAGGCAAAGACAATACTCTTCCCGACAACTCCACACTGTTTTCCAGTCCCCCCGCAATCTTTGCCATATCCCTGTATGCCTCCTGATGATGCAACGGCAACGGATAGTAGACCATTGAAGGGATATCCCTCCTGGCAAGGAACTCCTTCAAAGCATCCCTCTTCCCGTCAGCCACCTTAATGGTAAACTGATGGTATGAATGGGTTGTGTATCCGGCTGTCACAGGCAACTCTATCCCCTCAATGCCGGAAAGGTTCTCCAGGTAATATGCAGCAGCAGATTGTCGGGAAGCAACATAACTGTCCAAAGATTTGAGTTTTACATCCAGTACGGCTGCCTGCAGGGTATCCAGGCGGGAGTTGCACCCAACCATGCTGTGGTGGTATTTTACCTTCTGCCCGTGGTTTGCAATGCAGTGCAGTTTGCCGGCCAGAGCAGCATCATTGGTGAACATTGCACCGCCGTCCCCAAAGCAACCGAGGTTCTTTGAAGGGAAGAAAGAAGTGCAGCCTATGTTGCCCATGGTTCCGCTTTTTGGGTTCTCCCTGCCGTCAAGGAGACCTTTCCAGTTTGCACCCATAGCCTGGGCATTGTCCTCCACCACATAAAGGTTATGTTTGCGGGCAATCTGCAGAATCTGCTCCATATTGGCGCACTGTCCGAACAGATGCACAGGCACAATGGCTCTGGTGCGCGGAGAAATGGCCTCCTCTATCTTTGAAGGATCTATATTGAAAGTATCCCACTCCACATCCACAAGCACAGGAACAAGCCCAAGAAGGGCAATCACCTCGGCTGTAGCAATATAAGTGAAAGCCGGAACAATAACCTCGTCTCCCCTCTCCAGCCCCAGTGCCATAAGGGCAATCTGCAGGGCATCCGTACCGTTGGCACAAGTTATGCAGTGTTCTGCTCCGGTATATTGCGCCAAGTTGGCCGAAAATTCCTTACATTTGGAACCGGCTATAAACTGGCTTGTATTTATTACGTTTTGCATCTGGGCATCAACCTCGTCCTTTATTTTAAGGTACTGGCCAACCAGATCAACCATTTTAATGTTCATTGCATAAAGTTTATATCTTACAAAGATAATGGAAAAAAGGAAAACATACGTAGCTGTAACCGCTTTGTTTGCACTATACATAATAACCGTATTGTGCCTTACATTGCTCAACCTCTCGGACAAAACGCCGGAACTCCCAAAATACTTCCTGGGGATCCCTATGGACAAACTGGCCCATTTTCTAATGTATTTTGCATACCCCGTTGTGGGTTGGCTCATGTGCACCTACAACAAGCACATAAAAATCCGCCACGGATATCTGTATCCGCTCCTTTTCATTACCGGCTTGGCCTTTGCCGCATTCACGGAATACGCCCAGGGGGCCTTTACCACCTACCGCGATTCAGATCCGCTGGATTTCCTTGCAAACATAATAGGGATAACCTCCGGCACCCTCCTGATGTGGATTTTCCGCAAACCCGCCACAAAAGTCTGCGATTCACTGCAGAGGTACATGCACAACCTTCTGTACAAATAAAAAAACTGTCGGGAAGATATTTTTCTCCCGACAGTTACCGTTTTATTTCTTCTCCGTACAAATTACTTCTTCAACAGATCCAGGCTTCTCTGAATGAAGGCGTGAAGCTCTTTTCCTTTAAGCATATTGTTTGAAAGGAGAGCAAGGTCTACGGTCTGTTTCATAAGGTCGTTGCCTTTTGCAAACTCCTCCATAATTGCCTTTCTTGCTGCTGTCTTCTCCTCGTCATTTTCGCCTTTGATGTCAGCCACTTTGCAGGCGGTGTCACCCTCCATTGTGTCTATGATTCCTTTCATTATAGGGTTCTCATAGTTAAGGGTAATGGTGTATGACTCAGGCATAGAACCGTAGAAGTTAAGGCCTCCGTTCAAGGCGCTCATCTCCCTGTAGCGGCGCATGAACTCGCTCTGGGTAATTACAATAGGAGCGGCTGTTGCGCCAAGGTTGTCTACCTGAACCTGATAGTGCGCACCCTCTGGAAGTACTGCCTCAAATGCGTATCCAAGATCTTTCTCCTGACCCTCTTTAAGGACAGGTTTCTGCTTGTCATCCTTCTGTATAAGGTTGTCTATGCTGTCTGCATCCACACGTGCAAAGGTTGAGTTCTCAAATTTGCTCTCAAGAAGGTTTACAAAGTGGGCATCCAGCTGGCTGTCAAATACAAGCACCTGGTATCCCTTGTTCTTTGCAGCCTCAATGTATGAATACTGCGCAACAGGGTCTGTGGTGTACAGGTAAACAAGTTTCTTGTTCTTGTCTGTCTGCTCACCCTCAATAAGGGTCTTGAACTCGTCATATTTGAAGTATTTGCCCTCAGTTGTCTTCATCAGGGCAAATTTTACTGCCTTCTCGTAGAATTTCTCGTCTGAAAGCATTCCATACTCTATGAACAGCTTCAAATTGTCCCATTTCTCCTGGAAAGCCTCCTTCTCGTTCCTTGAAATCTCATCCAACCTGTCAGCCACCTTTCTGGTAATGTAAGTGGAGATTTTCTTCACGTTTGAATCGCTCTGCAAGTAACTTCTGGAAACATTCAACGGAATGTCAGGAGAATCAATTACACCGTAAAGCAAAGTAAGGAAATCCGGAACAATATTCTCTACAGAATCAGTCACAAACATCTGATTGCAGTACAACTGTATCTTGTTCTTTGAGATATCCATCCTGTCCTTTATCTTAGGGAAATAAAGGATACCTGTAAGGTTGAACGGATAATCAACATTAAGGTGGATATAGAACAGAGGATCATCCTGCATTGGATAAAGCTTGCGGTAGAACTCCATATACTCCTCATGGGTAATCTCCGACGGTGTCTTGCTCCATAGAGGGGTAGAATCGTTGATTATCTTATCCTTGTCTGTCTCCTCATACTTGCCGTCTTTCCACTCCTCTTCCTTCCCGAAAGCAATTGGAACAGGCATGAACTTGCAATACTTGTTAAGCAACTCATTAACCTTGCTCTTGCCGGCAAACTCCTTGCTCTCATCATCCAAGAACAATACAATCTCAGTACCTCTGTCCTTCTTGTCAATCTCCTCCATTGTATACTCAGGAGAACCGTCGCAGCTCCATTTTACAGCTTTAGCACCCTCTTTCCATGAAAGGGTTCTTATCTCAACTTTCTTGGAAACCATAAATGAAGAGTAGAAACCAAGGCCAAAATGACCTATAATGCTGTTCAACTGGTCTTTATATTTCTCAAGGAACTCACCTGCACTTGAAAACGCAATCTGGTTGATATATTTGTCAACCTCCTCCTCTGTCATACCTATACCGCGGTCTGTAATGGTAAGTGTATTCTCCTTGTCATCAACAGCAACACGGATAGTCAAATCTCCTAATTCTCCATTAAACTCACCTTTAGATGCCACAGCCTTCATCTTCTGTGTAGCATCTACTGCATTTGCCACAAGCTCCCTCAAGAAAATCTCATGGTCTGAATACAAAAACTTCTTGATAACCGGAAAAATGTTCTCTGTAGTTACCCCTATGTGTCCTTTTGCCATATCTATAAATTTTAAATTTCTAATTGTTTAATGCCTAATATATGGCAAAAATTGTGCAAAAGGGCGCTT
>JAFOER010000167.1 GCA_017380095.1 Bacteroidales bacterium | reverse complement strand
GTTACCACTGCCCGCTCCACTGCCGATGCGGCACGGGTAATGCAACTGTACAGATACTCCAGGAAGGACAAAGAACTTGTTGCAGACAACTTTATGGAGCGCGGTGAGGAGAGCGGATCATTGAGCAACAGTTTTGGAGAGGAGCAGGCAAAGCTGGTTGCATTCTGTATGGGTGAAGCGGGAAGGTTTACAAGACTCCTTTGCCTTGAACTGGGTTCTCCGCACACTTATATGGCCCAGGATGCATCATCTGCCACCGCCCCGGGGCAATACACCAAAGAGGAGGCATTAAGGCTTCTGACGCCCGAAAACTATCCGTTCCGGGCACTTTTAAGGAACGGAACCATCTTCAGCAAAAATAATCCCAAGGTAACAATTCCTTGCTCCAAGAGTGTGGCACAAAGGGCCATACTGGGAGCCGCATTTGCCCAAGGGACAACCGTACTGGAGAACTTTGAACCCTGCAACGACATCCTGGGAGCTGTGGAAGTTGTAAAATCCCTTGGCGCAGAGGTATCCGTTGAGGGTAGCACACTCACAATAAACAGTGGCGGAATTGCCTCCTTCAGAGGCATCACATCCATATTTGCAGGGGAAAGCGGACTCCTCACCAGACTGCTTATACCTCTTGCGGCATATTTGTCGGGAAGAGGAGAGGAAATTGAAATTTCCGGAAAGGGGAGCATCCTTGGCAGGGACCTTTCAGAGTCGGTTGCGGCACTGGAGGCTGCAGGGGCAAGATGCACAAGTTCAGAAGGGCATCTCCCTTTTGTGATAGGCGGGGGAATCCAGAAGAACTGTCTGGAGTTTTCCGGGAAAGGGAGTTCGCAGATTGTCTCGGGATTCCTCATGGCGCTGCCGCTTATGGAGAAAGACTCCGTACTCAAGATTACTGAGCCTGCCAGCATTCCATATCTTAACCTTACCTTAAAGGTACTTGGGCTTTACGGTGTGGAGATTTGCCAGGAGACAGATCTTCCCCACAGCATCACATACAGGATAAAGGGTGGGCAGAAATATATCCCAACCCGCATCCATATGGAGCCGGACTGGAGTTCGGCAGCCAATTTTGCCGTTGCGGGAGCCCTTACAGGCGGGGTTACACTTAAGGGGATGCCCCTTGGGACAGAGCAGGCAGACGAATATATCCTGGAGATGCTGGAACTCTTCGGACACACTGTAAGCAAAGTGTCCGACGGGGAGATGCATGACATTACCATAGTGCCTGGCAAGGCCTCCAGTGCAGACACCTGCAGGGAAATATCATTGCACCATTGCCCTGACCTCTTCCCCATTGCTGCACTGCTGGCATGCATGAGCTACGGCACAACCATATTTGACGGTGTTGGAAGGCTGGTCCAAAAAGAGAGCAACAGGGCGGAAAGCATATATTGGGAGTTTACAAAACTTGGATTTGACATCCGTATTGACGGAGACAAGATGTATATTTGCGGAAGCGACGGATTACGGCAGGATGACTGCACAAAACAGTTCCTGTGCAGCAGCCACAACGATCACCGCATTGCAATGGCACTGCACGTTGCAGCCCTGGCCGGCAATATGGATATAAGGTTAAATAATATTGAGTGTATTGACAAGTCGTTCCCTTCGTTTTTGGGAAGGCTGAAAAAATAAGGATATGAACAGTTACGGCAACAAATTCAGGATATCAGTTTTTGGTGAATCCCACGGAGAGATGATAGGGGTTGTTATGGATGGTGTTCCCGCAGGTCTCCCCCTTTCTCCCGACGATTTTATGAAAGACCTTTCCCGCAGGAAAAGCGGCAGCAAAGGGACAACACCAAGAATGGAGGGGGATATTCCTTCCATTGCAAGCGGCGTGTCTGACGGGTACACTACCGGTGCCCCACTTGCCGTATTGTTCAAAAATGAGAATACCATCTCCAGGGATTATTCACAGTTCAGGGAGATTCCCCGCCCGGGACATGCCGATTTTACTGCAGGGGTAAAATTCAACTCCTTCAATGACATCAGGGGTGGCGGACATTTTTCGGGAAGACTTACCCTTACCCTTGTAGCAGCAGGTGTTATAGCAAAAAAAATTATCGGGAATATAAATGTAAATGCCTCCATTGCATCAATTGGCGGGGTTTCAGATGCCTCACAATGGGATGGAATTCTTGGTGCAGCTATGGCCGAAGGGGATTCTGTGGGTGGAGTTGTGGAGTGCGTGTGCAGCGATGTTCCCGCCGGTTTGGGAGAGCCATTCTTCAACTCCCTTGAGAGTGAGATAGCCCATCTGGCATTCTCTATCCCTGGTGTAAGGGGAATTGAGTTCGGGGACGGTTTTGCTGCCGCTGCAATGAAGGGAAGCGAGCACAACGACTGTTTCATTGATACTGCCGGACATACTGCCACAAACGGAGCAGGCGGCATAAACGGCGGAATAAGCAACGGCAACCCCGTTGTGTTCAGGATTGCCGTAAAACCCACTTCAAGTATATCAAAAGTTCAGAATACTTTAAATTTCACTACGGGGGAACTTGAGGAATTCTCCGTAAAGGGGAGACACGATGCCTGCATCGCCCTCCGCTGCCCTGTAATTGTTGAGGCTATTGCAGCTATAGCATTGGCACAGCATCTGTAGCCCTGCAGGGCCTGCTGGGTATCTTCCCGCGCAGGTGCTGCCACTCTACAAGGTGACCTTTACACCAAAGGCACAATTGCGGCCCTGGCCCCAGTAACCTGTAAAGGTATTGAGGGTGTGGTCTGCACCATCCTTACCCCTCTCAATATACCACTCGTCAAAGATATTGTTCACATTAAGGAAGAATGTGGTACCAACAGCCTTGTTGCCAACCCTGAAGTATTTATGGTAATTGATTCCCAAATTCACAAGATGGTAATCAGGCAACTGGTACGGCTTGGTGCTGTCATTGGCATTTGTTCTGGTGTTAGGCTCAAAATCTGCCCAGTAACGGGTGTTGTAGCTCCAGCTCAATACTACCGACAACTCCCCGTTCATTACACCTGAAACATGTCCCTGAGGATCCACTACAGACATCCTGCTCAATGAAGCAAGCGGTTTGAGTGTAAGGTTGGCACCTATCTGTGTCTGTGGAGCGTCGCCTACAGGAAGTCCGTCGCTGTATACGTGAATCTCCTGTACCGCCTGGTTTGTATAGTTGTCGTATATGATTGCATTTACATTGTTCTGCCATTTCCAGCTTCCTATGGATGCATATGCTGCAAGCTTGCCCCATCTGCTGAAATTATAGTAGGCATCTATCTCCACTCCATAATGGAAGGCGTCAAGGCCTGTAATCATATATTTTACGGCATCCTCGGCCTCCATCTGCTTGTAAGGGCTGCTCATTATGGATTTGTTCTTCCAGTAACTTGCATAGAAAGTGGCTTCAAAACCGCCCCTGTTGAAGATTGAACGGATTCCACCCTCTCCAAGATAGTTCTGCTCATTTTTTATACCCTCAGAAATCTGGTTGTTTCCGCTGGCAAAGAATACATTTGAATAAGGGACCCTGCTGTAATATGCTCCGTTAAGATAGAGGCTGGTTGCACTTGAGGCATTGCTTCCTGCTCCACCCAATCTGTACAATGCTCCGGCTTTTACCGCTGCACCCAGGCCGTGCGCCCAATCACTGTAGATGTCATCCACATAGTTGTAACTGTCCCATCTGCGTGTAGAAGAGCTGTTCAATGAGGCACCAAACTCCACATTCCATTTAGCACTCTTGTATGAAAGCGATGTATACAGCGTTCCAAAGTGTATGTCCTTTCCGTTTCTGGTACGGATATAGTCTCCAACTTTCTTTATAGGATTCCTTCCGGCAGCACCTGCCAGAGATTTGGTTGCATAATCCTCATACCAGTACTCTGCTCCAAGAAGGTCACGTATCTGCTCTTTCTCCCAGGTGAAATATCCCTGGTAATGCAATCCTCCACCCCATGTAAGTTTCTCCGACATGTCAAGTTCAAATGCACTCTTGGCACCAACCTGTGTATGTCCAGCAATATAATCGCTCAATGCGTTCTGGGCAGAACGCTCCTTCTCAGTTTTACCGTTTGTGTATGCCGCCCTGTTGCCTGCAACCACTGCGTCCCAATCCACATGGCCGTTTGTCTGATGCGCGGCAATAGCCTTACCCTTGGTCTCTGTCCAATAGCCGCCACCATGAGCCAGAGCAAGATATACAGCATTGTTAAGATTGAAGTTGCGCTGCTTGGCACCCACTTTCGCATGGTAATAGTGGTTGAGGGTAAAATATGGCTTGTGGTAATTGTTCCTGCTTATACTGCGGGCCTCACGTGTTCCGTCGGGAAGAGTGATGTAACCCCAGTTCTTGCTGTAGTCACGCCCGTATTTCTGCGCCTCTGCATAAGTAAGACGGGCAGACCTCTGGTTGTGTTTCTCCGGAGAACCCATTGAAGTAAACAGCAACGAGTGTCTTGGATTTATCTTTTTGCTCACCGACAACAGGTATGACCATGAATCCACATCCGTACACTCTACCCAGCTGGTTCCCCAAACTTTTGATACCATGAATGAGACACCCCAACCGTTCTTGAGCTCGCCGCTATTGTAGTTTACAAAGGCCTTGGATGTACCGCCACCGGCATAGTTGTAGCCTGCGCCATACGAAGGGCTCTTGCCCGGGCTCTTTGTTATGATGTTTATACTTCCGCCTACTGAGTTGTCGCTCAACATGCTTCCTCCCACACCCTTCTGTACCTGGATTGTGGCTGTTGCATCTGTAAGGCCCATCCAGTTGTTCCAGTACATGCTGCCGCTGGTAAGGCCCGATATTGGAATACCGTTAAGGAGCACAGAAATGTTCTCCTGCTTGAATCCCCTTATGTTTATCTTGGCATCGCCGTAGCTTCCGGTCTCCGCAGTAGCATAAATGCCCGGAATATCCTGCAGCAGCTCGGGATATGTCTTGCCCGCAGCCTTAACAGCAATGGTCTGTTCATCAATATCCACAAGCCTCAAAGGGGATACCTCCCTCCTCTTTACTCCCGACGAAACTACAATCTCCTTTATAAGGATAGAACTGTCGGGAAGCTGCACAGCAGGTTTTTCCTCTTCTGCAACTGCAGTAAGGTGTTTCTTTTCTGAATTTGTTGATTTAAGTTCTGTTGCCTGGATACCTGATGAGGCAACGCAAAATAGAAGCGCCGCAGCGCTTAGCTGAGTAAAAAATTTTTTTGACATGACATTTAAAATTTACTTCCATCCAGACTTTAACTGTTGGTACCGTAGTTTCAACGGTTCCACCTTCGGCTTGTGCCTCAGGGTCGCGGACTTTACCGCCAGTGGGGACTTTCACCCCGCCCCGGAAATTTTAACTGTAACAAAGATAATAAAAATACTCTCTAATTATAAACAAGAGGGGAAAGAAAATTTTCTTTCCCCTCTGTTTATCTTTAGCCCGGTACTATTCAACTATTGAGCCGGCTACAATATTTGCCACCAAAGCCCTTAGTCTTGTAACGCTGCCCTTGTCTGCAGGGTGAACCCTGTGAGCCAAAAGGATTACAGCAGTTTTTGATACAGGGTCAACAATGAATGAAGTACCTGTGTAACCTGTATGTCCGAAAGTTCTTGTCTTGTGGAAAAGGTTGCCCTGGTTTGAATTGTAGTCAGAGTAGTTGTCCCAGCCAAGTGAACGGCCAAGGTGCTCAAAACCTGCAGGAACCTGAGTCATGGTCTCAACAGTCTGTTTGCCAAGAACCTGACGTCCGTTGTAGTTACCTCCGTTCATAAGTGCAGCAGCCAATACAGCCAAATCCTCTGCGCAAGAGAATACACCTGCATTACCTGAATTGCCGTGGTTCATTACCCTTGCAAGAGGATCGTGTACCTCACCCAAGAAGCACTCGCCGTTAGGCTGTTTCTCTGTAGGGGCAACTCTTGGCATAAGCTCAGGTTTGTTTTTAGGCATATATGTAGTGCTGGTCATGCCAAGTACATCAAAGATGTTTTTCTGCGCATACTCAGCCAATGTCATACCTGTAATGTTCTGCAATACATTCTGCAATGTAATGAAGTTCAAGCAGCTGTACTCGAATTTGGTTGTAGGAAGATGTTTTCTCTTCATTGTGCAGATATAGCTCATAAGGCTGTCGGGATCATCAGCACCCTTGTCCTTGATTACAACCTCTGGAGATACATATGAAGGAAGACCGCTTGAGTGGGTAAGTACATCAATCATTCTGATGTTTGTTTTCTTGCCTGTCTCTGGATCTTCGTATGGCTGGAAGCCAGGGATATACATGTCAACTCTGTCTGTAAGTCTGAAACCGCCGTTCTCCATAAGGTGGTTCATACTCATTGCTGTACCTACAACTTTACTGCATGAAGCAAGGTCAAAAATTACATCCTCAGTCATTGGAACAACCTCAGGATATACACTCTTGTTACCGTAAGCCTTGATGTAAGCCATCTTGCCGTCCCTTACAACTGCAAGCACAGCACCAGGAATCTCCTTCTTCTCAATTGAAGCATTGATCACCTCGTCAACTTTTGAAAGGCGGGCCTCATCCATACCAACCTGGGCAGGTTTTACCCTCTCCAATTTTACGGTACCTTTACCGTCTGTAGCCGCATTAGATGGTGTACATGCACCTAACACAAGCAATGATGCAGCACAAACTGCAAGCACTTTAAAGAATCTTTTCATATTGCAATAGTTTAATAAATTTCTTTGAGTTGCTAAGTTAGAAAAAAAACTCCAATCAATTATAAAGAAGCGAAGAAAGTAACCAGGAAAGGGACTGTAAAATCTACAGTCACTCCATGGAATATGGAAATGAAAGCCATCTCCTTGCCGCACACCGCCGTAATTACCGGCAATGTTGAATCCATTGAAGTGGCGCCACCCACCGATATTGGGGCAAACCTTCCGAACACTTTGTAAATCAGCGGCGCTGCCAGAAGAGTCAGAACCTCCCTCATTATATTGGCCATAAGGGCAATGGTGCCCAATTGGGCTGCAAATGCCGCTCCAACCTGCGGTTCCTTCATTTGGGTAATCAGTACAGAAGAAAGGGAATAGTATCCGAAACCGGCACCAACAGCCATGCAGTCTGCAAGAT
>JAFOER010000166.1 GCA_017380095.1 Bacteroidales bacterium | reverse complement strand
GGAATACCGCTACACCGTACATTCAAAAGATTATGACCTGTACGAAATGCAGGGAGGAATGGGCAGGTTCTGCGACAAATACTTCCTGGAGAGCGGCATCAGGTTCCGCATACAGCTCCTTTCAGAGGAAATTCTCCAACTTGTTCCCCTCAATATGGGGGATGTGGAAATCATCCTCAACTACTCCGAGAAAAATTCTTCCGTATCCCTGGAAGTTGTGCTGCCTGAGGGATGCTCCGGAGCAGAGATTACAGGCAATGGCAGCACCAATGCAGATGACGTTTCCCATACTCCCGACAACCTGGGGGCAAGCATTGTCCGGGGCCTCTGCGATACCATTGAAACCGTTGTAACAAAGGGAAATAGGGTAAAAATGATTTTCATATTGAAGAATTGAAAATCTGCAGGAAAACAGTATATTTGCCGCCGAATAAATTTTGATTTCAGTTAAAACTGTCCTAAAAAACATTAAGTGCATGAATTATAATTTTAAGTTGGAGAATGATGTTCTTTTAGTTTCACTTGAAGGAAGACTTGACACCGAATCTGCAGTTGCGTTTGAGCAGGAACTGGCTGTGAAATGTAAAGAGACCCCCCATGAAAGCCTTGTTTTTGACGCTTCACAATTGCAATACGTAGCATCCAGCGGTCTCCGTATAATGCTGAAGATGGCAAAGACTGAGAAAAATTTCAGAATTGAGAATGCTGTGCCTGACGTTTACAATGTGTTTGAGATGACAGGATTCTCAAAAATCATGAAGATTACCAAAGCATTGCGCAAAATTGACCTTGAAAAATGCGAGCGTATTGGGGCTGGCGGAAATGGCGCCGTTTACCGTATAAGCGAGGATGAAATTGTAAAGGTGAACTTCAACCCGGAGACATATGCCGGCCTTGACAAGGAACTTGCAAAGGCCAAGGAGGCTTTTCTTTTGGGAATTCCTACAGCCATTTCATTTGACATGGTGGATTGCGGAGAAGGAAGACGCGGCGTTGTATATGAAACCATCAAGAGCCGTACTTTGGGTGAGACCATGCAGAGCAACCCTGAACGTATGGAAGAGCTTACAGAAAAATATATAGAGCAGCTGAACCTGTTGCATTCTACAGTTACAGACAATCCTGTATTCAGCAACGCCAAGGAATATTACAGCAACCAGGTGACAAATGCCGCAAAATATTTTACAGAGGAAGAGGGCAGGCTCATGAACATGATTGTTGACGCCCTTCCGGAAGGGAACAGGCTTGTACACTGCGACGCACATCCAAAGAACCTGATGATCCAGGGAGAGGAGATGCTCTGGATTGATATGGAGCAGATGAGTGTTGGACATCCTATCTATGACCTTATCTCCATTGCAGTTGTACTTAACGGAATGAGGACAGACGAGATGATCCTTAACATAGCAGGTATGGACAATGCAACTGTAGCCAAGTTGAAGGATTGTTTCATAAGGAAGTATTTCAGGACAGAAGACCCTGAGCAGATAAAGACTTTCGCTTCCATTTTTGATGCCCTGCGCCTTATCCGTGCCGTATTTGCAGTAGGATTCACCTCAAGCAACACTGAAAAATACCGTCCTGCCATCATAGAGATGTCGCGACAGGTATTCTTCCCCAACATAGAGAAAATCATTGGCGGAATCAAGTACCTTGTGAGTGTAATTGACAATATGAAATAATTGAAATGGAAAGATATTTTAAAATCATTGCATGTTTAGCCATTATGCTGGTTTCGTGTGAAGCAAATGTGAATGAGGATATGCAGGAACTGGATTTGAAGAAGCAGCTTATTGGGCTTGAGAAAGTCCATAACGCCAGGCAGTTGGGCGGTTACCGCATTGGCAGGAAAACAATAAAGGACAATCTGCTGCTGCGCACCGCAAAAATGTCGGAGATGACAGTGGCCGATTCAACCCTCCTCAGTGACAATTATAAGGTGCAGTGCATCTATGATTTCCGCGGACAGGAAGAGAGCATTTCAGAACCGGATGTGATTCCCGGCAATTCAAGATACATTTCCCTTGCAATATCCTTTTCCGGAGGGAGCAGCCAGGGAAGCATGGGTTCAGGCAGCAAGGAAGATATGATAAAACTGCTCCTTGAAAATGCGGAGCACCCTGCAATACAGAACATGTGTACAAACATGTATGACATCATCTTCTTTGAGGAATCATCGCAGGAAGTGTACCGCAAATTCTTTGCTGATCTGCTTGCACTCAACCCGGAGGATGGCGCCCTACTGTGGCATTGCACACAAGGCAAGGACCGTGCGGGCTGTGCATCGGCAATGCTTCTGGCCGCTTTGGGAGCAGAACGTGACCTGATCATGGCAGACTATGTACTGTCCAAGGATTATTATGACCCTATGGCATCACGTATACCTGTACAGACAGAGACTCAGAGAAATGTAATCAATACACTGATCAGTGCCAACCCTGCTGTTTTTGAGGCCACATTGGACAAGATAGACCAGAAATACGGTTCCCTGAGGAATTATCTTACTGAGTGCATAGGTGTCACTCCACAGATGATGGAAACTCTCAGGGACAAATATTTGAAATAAGGAATTTGATGAAAAGAAAAGTATCGCTGATGTGTCTTATGCTGGCAGCACTTGTGCCGGCATTTGCACAACAGATTACATTTACCCCCCAATGGACTCCGCAAAGCCAGTTTGCGGGGTACTATGCTGCCCTTGAACTCGGTTTCTATAGAGAAGCCGGGATAGATGTTACAATAACACATCCCACAAAGACATATTCATCCATCAACATGCTGCTGGACGGCAGTTCAGACATAATTACCAGCGAGCTCATACAGGCCGTAGTGGCAACAGACAACGATATAAAGCTTGTAAACCTGATGCAGACAACCCAGCATTCCACATTGGTATTGCTTGCACGTGACAAGAATATACAGAGTATGCCGCAACTTTCGGGATTGAAAATAGGTACCTGGAAAGTGGGATTCAACGAGATACCTAAAATGATGGATGAAGAATACAGGCTGAATATAGACTGGATAAAGTTCATCAACCCGCTGAATCTGTACATTTCGGGAGCAATTGATGCCACCTTGGCAAAAAGTTACAGTGAGCAGGTACTTTTTACAATGTCGGGAATAACACCGGGGAGCATACTCAAATTTTCTGAGAGGGGATTTGATTATCCGGAGGACGGGTTATATGTAAGTGAGGCTTTCTTTAAGAAAAATCCTCAGGTATGCCGCAAATTTGCGGAGGCTTCACGCAAAGGTTGGGAATGGGTAAGGAAAAACCGCAAGGAGGCCCTGGATATTGTAATGAAGTATGTAAAGGCAGAAAATGTCCCTACAAACATATACAACCAGAAAATTATGCTCGACATCATACTTGAAGTACAGGAGGACATAAAGGGGCAGGCTCCTTCATACACATTGAGCGAGGATGATCTGGACAAGCTCAACAAGAGGCTTTTGAGGCATGGCTATATCTCAAGGCCGGTTGAGTACAAAAGATTTACAGGAGGTGACCTATGAAAATTGGAAAATTCACCCCAAACGTATCCATCTCCGGACGTCTGATGGTAAGGGTACTCATTGTTTCTGCAATAATTTTCACCCTTTCATTCTCCCTATTCCTGAGAATGTCTGCCAACAAGATGAGGGAAGAGGCAACAAAGCACGCACACAGCGAGCTTTCAAATACAATCCATCAGATAGATGCCATACTGCAGGCCGTTGAGATTGCAGTAGAGAACACGGCATGGGTTGTGCCCCAGGTACTGGATTCCCCCGATTCCCTTTACAGGATAACAGAAAGGCTGTTGCATAACAATGAGTTCATTTACGGCTCTGCAATTGCTTTTGAGCCCAACTTCTACAGCAAGGAAGGGCAATTCTTCTCCCCTTACTCATACAGGGGCAAGAATGGGAACATAAGGTCCCGACAACTTGGAACCGACACCTACAATTACCATTATATGGACTGGTACCAGATTCCTAAACTCCTCAACAAGTCATACTGGTGCGAGCCCTACTATGATGATGGCGGCGGCGAGAAGATGATGACCACCTACTCAAAACCGCTATATAACAGCAACGGGAAACTGTATGCCGTCATTACAGCCGACCTCTCTCTTGAGGGTCTTACGGAACTGGTTGGAAACATAAAGGCTTTTGACAAGTCCTACAACCTCATGTTGAGCAGGAACGCTTCATACATTGTACATCCCGACCATAACCTCATCCTAAACGAAACCATCTTCTCATCTACATACGGAGAGAGTGATGAATCATTGAAAAAAATGCAGGATGACATTGTCAACTGCAAGGAGGGTGAAGTGCTCAGGGATATGGGTGGAGACAAATTCTTTGTATTCTACTCACCGGTAGAGACAACCCAATGGACCGTTGCAATTGTTTGCCCTTTGAGCGAACTGCACAAGGATGCCAAAATACTGAGGAATATGCTTATTGTCCTTGGAATAATCGCTCTGTTGCTTATGATTGCACTCAGCTATAAAGGAATCAGGAGGGTTGTCGCCCCAATTGAGAAATTTTCAAATGTTGCAAAGAAGATTGCCACAGGTGATTTTGCAGTTGAGCTCCCAAACATAACATCGCAGGATGAGCTGAAGGAGCTGCACGATTCTTTTGAGAATATGCAGACTTCCCTTGTAAAATATATAGAAGAGCTGAAGTTCACCACCGCAAACAAGGAGAGGATTGAGAGCGAGCTGCAGATTGCACGCTCAATACAGATGGGAATGCTGCCAAAATCATTCCCTGCCTTCCCGGAAAGGGAAGATATCAGCTTGTCCGCCAAGCTTGTACCTGCCAAGGAAGTTGGAGGAGACCTGTACGACTTCTTCATAAAGGACGAAAAACTCTACTTCATAATAGGTGATGTATCCGGCAAAGGTGTACCTGCTTCACTTGTGATGGCCGTAACGTGCCGCCTGTTCAGGTCTGTGGCATCATACATCAACAAACCTGAAGAGATAATATCATCACTTAATGATTCTTTGGCAGACGGAAATGATTCCAACATGTTCTGTACAGCATTCATAGGCATTCTATGTCTCAAGACAGGAGAGCTCAAATATTGCAATGCTGGACACAACGCACCTCTTATTGTGGATCCGGAAGGCAGAATTTCAATGCTGAATGTAAAGCCTAATCTTCCGCTTGGCCTTTTCGACGGATTCCCTTACGAGGGCCAGGAAACTACAATAAGCAGAAATACAATGCTTTATCTGTTTACTGATGGTGTAACTGAAGCGGAAAACAACAACAAGGAACTCCTTGGTGATGACAAACTTGTTGCATTCCTTAAGATGAATGTATCTGCAGACCCTGGCGTACTGATTGACCTCACATTTGAGGAAATAAAGGCTCATGCCAACGGGGCTGAACAAAGTGACGATATAACTGTAATGTGTATTAAATACTGCTGATGATATGGAAAAATCAATCATTCTTGCAAACGATATTGCTGAAATAAGCAAGCTCAACCAGTTTATTGAGGAGATTGGAGAAGAATTCTCCCTTGCTCCGGATCTGGTTTTCAACCTCACTCTGGTTATGGAAGAAGCCGTAGTGAATGTAATCAACTATGCCTATCCAAAAGAGGATCACGAAAAGATCTACGTATCTGCCAGACTGCATAAGGGTTCCATAATTATGGTAATTGCAGACAACGGAAAGGAATTTGACCCTACCCTGGCTCCTGAAGCGGATATTACCCTTTCGGCAGAGGAACGACCTATAGGTGGATTGGGAATATTCCTCATCAGAAATATAATGAACGAGGTAAAATATGAACGTATAGAGGGTAGAAATATCCTCACACTGGAGAAGAAACTCCAATAAGAAAAAAGGCCGGCAACAACTGATGTGTGCCGGCCTTAATCTTTTATATAAAGCATTACAGAGGAAACAGTACCAAAGTAATGAACAGATTGGCAATCCATATTATAAAGTTCATAGGGATACCTATCTTGGCAAAATCGGAAAAACGGTAACCTCCAGGTCCATACACAATCATATGTGTAGGTGAGCCTATCGGGGTGGCAAAACTTGAGGATACGGACACCATCAGTGCCACACAGAAAGTCAACGGATTCACATCAAGATTCACAGCAGTCTGAAATGCTATCGGGAAGAAGATGGCAGCAGTTGCAGTATTGCTGGTAAACTCAGTGATGAATGTGCCTACAAGACATATGCCGGCCAGTGCTATAATTGGACTTCCGTTGCATACAGAAAGGATACCCTTTGAAATGCACTCTGCAATTCCGGTCTCCTGGATGGCTGTACCAAGGCTTATGCTGCCCGCAAAAATCATCAGCAGGCTCCAGTCTATGCTCTCGCGTGCCTGCCTTATTGTACAGAAACGGCAGATTATCATTGCAAATGCCGCAACAAATGCCGCCTGCAACAAAGAAAGGTAGCCTAAAGAGGATACTGCAACCATAGCAATCATAATCAGTGACGAATACAAAGTGCGCATATCCGGTTTATACAGAGACGTTGTCTCCATGTCCAGAAGGTTGTATCTTGTAAAGTCATTTTTTCCCGACAATGATGAACACTCCAGCAACAATGTGTCACCGGCCTTCAGCTCCACTTCCCTTGGACTGCCACTTATGACATCACCTTCACGGGCAATTGCAACCAGCACAAGATTGTTCTCCTCCTCAAACGAAGTGCTGCACAGGCTTGAACCTATAAACGGACATTTGTAACCTACAGTAACCATACGCAACTTGCGGTTCTTTGCAACCTCATCCAATGAAAACACATGATGGGTAGCATTTACAAGCTGGTATGAATCCCTTATTTCCAGCATCTTCTCCACATTTCCCGAAAAAATAAGGCGGTCCCCTCCAAAGATGAACTCCTCATCATCCACGGCTGTTATAACCTCCCTGTCCATACGGATTATCTCAATAAGGTGACCTCCGTTCACATTGTTCAGACCGGCTTCCCTGATTGTCTGACCTACAAGTGGAGACATTGTGGGTACCATAAGTTCCATTGTGTAACCGTCTGTCCCCTGCAGTGCATCTTCCGGAGATTTGCGTACAGGTATGAAACGGCTGAGTGCCAGAACGGACAAAACTCCAACAACAAGACAGAACAGACCTACAAGTGTAGGGGTAAAAATGCTGAGGGCAATACCTGTCTCCTTGGTATAGAAACCGGAGATAAGGAGGTTGGGAGGAGTACCTATAAGTGTGCATATGCCGCCCATACCGGATGCATAACTCAGCGGGATAAGGAGCTTGGATGGGGCAATGCCCAATTTCTTTGACCATATCTTCACCACTCCGGTAAACAGAGCCACAACAGCTGTATTGTTAAGGAATGAACTCAGCGCCGCAACAGGGAACATAAGCCTTACCATGGCTTTCCTGTAGGTTTTTGGCGAGCCAAGACAATAGCGGGCCACCCACTGCAAAAAACCTGTATGCACCAGACCGCATATTACAACAAAGAGGGCACCTATAAGCACAACAGTAGAAGATGAGAAACCTCCCAAAACTGAATTTGCAGGGATGACACCAAAAACAAGCAGCAGTCCCATTCCGCCCAAAAACACAAAATCAGAAGGAAGTTTTGTCAAAATCTGCAGCAAAAACACCAGCACAACAACCGCCACAACAAACCACGCAGCCAAACTTAAACCTAAAAACATAATCTTTTTCCCGACAATTAAATTAATATTCTTTTTCTTTTCCCTTTCCGGGACGGTACATCGCATACAGTGTGAGTCCACCTTTTTTTAACGGCAGCTGCTCAACCGGACAAAAAGAGAAATGTCCGTAGAGCCCCACATTACCTTCCTTAAGGGTCTCAAGGTAACACCCCTCCCCCGTTGAATCGAGATAACTCAGAAGTGCCTCCATAAGAGGCTTGCCATAATGCTGTCCCTGCTTGCTGAGTCTGGTTGCAAAAGCCATCAGATAGCCGTCTTTGTCCGTTTTGTGACGCTTGGCAACTCTCTGGGACAGGTCATCGAACCACAACAGTTTTAAGGCACTCCTCAGGCCAAGGGTAAAGAGCATCTTAAGGCCACCAGCCTTCAGATAATCTGCAATTGACGGCTCCTTGCTCCCCGGGGGCAAATATATGAGGACAGAATTTGCATCCTTGCTGTCAGCAATACAGATTGCACCTTTATTTAGGGCTATGGTTACTGCCCAGAACATTTGCATCTTCCTGTGGCTGTAATTACCGTTGCAGATGAATCTGAACAAACCGTACATACCGAACCCGTCACTTAGGGTATCTGCAAAGTGCGCTATATCCTCCGGTTGCATGATATAGCACCCTTTAAAGGCTTGAATCCCATTGTTACTCATAATATTCATAAAGAACCGCAAAATTAGTAAAGCCATCAGTATTAAGCAAAACTTAAGAAGATTCTGAGTATATTTGCAAGTTGAAAAATTATAATTGAGATAATGAAATTTTTAGCAAAAGCCTTATTTCCGCTGCTCCTGATTTTCCTTGCAGCCTGCGGTCCCAAGCAAGATGCAGACACGCCGGTTTACAGGGAAATAGCGGATCTTTACGGCAAGAAAGTGGCTGCCACAACAGGCAGTTCCCAGGAGTCCCAGCTCGCCACCAGACACCCTCAAATTGAAATATTGAGGTTTGATACGGATGCAGACCTCCTGAATGCCCTGCTTGCCGGCAAATGTGATGCAATGGCAGTTGACCAGCATATATTCAAATACTTCAGCCAGATAACCGAAGGTGCCGTTGAACTGGAAGAGCCGCTGTTCAGCGTTGGTATAGGATTCTGCTTCGGTAAAGGGGATAATGTTGAGTTGCGTGAGCAGTTCAATGCTTTCTTGAGGCAGATTAAGGCAGACGGCACATACGACCAGATAGTTGACCGTTGGATAAACAATGCACACACTTCAAAAATGCCGGACATTCCTCTTCCGGAGGACGGAGAACCTATACGTATGGCAACCAACTCCACTGCTCCTCCGCTGGTGTTCATGAAAGATGGGGAACTTGTAGGTTTTGATATTGAAATTGCAAAACGCTTTGCCGCATCCATAGGACGCAGGGTTGTATTAAGTGACATGAATTTTACTGCCCTCATTCCTTCTCTGGTAAGCAGGACACAGGACATTGCATTTTGTGGAATAAACATTACGGAAGAACGCAAGAAATCCATAGACTTCAGTGACCCTTACTTCAACTGCAATTCAATTGTAGCAGTAAGGATGGAGAACAGTGAAGGATATACAGCAGATGGTGCAAATGTGCAGCAGGAAAGTTTAGCCAGTCGCATAGCAACAAGCTTCAGGCGCAATATCCTTGAGGAAAAAAGATATCTCCTCATTGTGGACGGCCTCAAGATTACTTTCATAATCTCTTTGCTCTCCTGCCTGTTGGGCACATTATTGGGAGCGCTGGTATGCTGGATGAGGATGAGCCGCAACAAGCTGTTGTGCGGATTCTCAAATTTCTACATTTCCATAATGAGAGGTATGCCTGTACTGGTATTGCTTATGATAATGTTCTATGTGGTGTTTGCCGGGACATCCCTCAATTCGGTAACGGTGGCCGTAATAACTTTTGGAATGAACTTTGCCGCGTATGTGTGCGAGATGTTCCGTTCGGCCATAGAAAGTGTAGACAAAGGCCAGACAGAAGCGGGAGTGGCTTTGGGATTTACCCCTTTCAAGACATTCATCTACATTGTGTTGCCACAGGCCTTCAAGCAAGTGCTTCCTGTATTCAAAGGTGAGACCATATCATTGGTAAAAACCACTTCAATTGTGGGATTCATTGCAGTACAGGATCTTACAAAGGTTGGTGACATTATAAGAAGCCGTACTTTTGATGCCTTCTTCCCGCTCGTTATGGTTGCGGTACTTTACTTTATTGTTTCATGGCTGTTTGCAGCCGCCCTTGATTATATAGGCAAAAAAGCAAGTTGATTATGATAGAGGTAAGTCATTTGAAAAAAACATACAGCAATGGGCTTGAGGTTCTGAAAGATGTGAATGCTGTAATAGGCAAAGGTGAGGTAATCTCCATCATAGGCCCTTCAGGTACAGGAAAAAGTACATTCCTTCGCTGCTTGAACTTGCTGGAAACCCCGTCGGGAGGATCAATAGTTGTAAACGGGGAAGATCTTCTCTCACCAAAGACAGACATTTCTGCCGTGCGATGCAAGATGGGTATGGTGTTCCAATCATTCAACCTGTTCAACCACCTCTCAATTATGGAGAATCTCTGCATCGGGCCAATGAAACTGCTGGGCAAATCACGTGAGTCGGCACAGGCTCGCGCTATGGAACTACTCTCAATGGTGGGTCTGGCGGAGAAAGCCAATGCAATGCCTTCACAGTTGTCGGGAGGACAGAAACAACGTGTTGCCATTGCGAGATGCCTCTCAATGGATCCTGAGATAATCCTGTTTGATGAACCTACCTCTGCGCTCGACCCTACAATGGTGAGTGAGGTGCTTGGTGTTATCCGCACATTGGCAAAACAGGGTATGACAATGGTAATTGTTACACACGAGATGCGTTTTGCCCGTGATGTGAGTACCCGTATCTTCTATATGGACCAGGGAGTTGTTTACGAAGAGGGAACTCCTGAGCAGATTTTTGAGAATCCGCAGAAAGAGCGTACCCGCATTTTCATAAACCGCATAAGGGATTACAACTATCAGATACATTCTGCAAATTATGACCTTTACCAGCTGCAGGGAGGAATAACACAATTCTGCAACAAATATTTCCTTCCCCAACCTGTACAGTTCAACATACAGCTGCTTACCGAGGAGGCACTCCAGATTGTCCCTCTTGGCAAGGGAACAACAGATCTTGCATTGCGCTATTCGGAGAAGACTGGCCTCATTGCACTGGAGCTGCTGATGCCTGCAGGCATTGCCTCCGTACTGCACAATCCAACCACTCCTCCCGACGGATTGAGCATGTCCATCATTGAAGGACTTTGCTCAAAAATTGAAGAGACTGCAGAAAATCTTCCCGAGGGTGAGCGATTGCGCCTGCGCTTTGAAATAAAGCAGATATCCTGAGTCAGCTCCTGATTCTCTGCAAGTCAAGTCCTGTAGGGTTCTGGAACACCTTCAGGTCAAATGTATGCAGGGTTGCAAGAACATGGTCAAACACCTCTCCCTGCAGATGTTCATAGCACAACCAGGCTGTATCTGCAGAGAAGAAATACAGCTCTATCGGAAGACCTTCTGCCGTAGGCTGCAACTGGCGCACAAGCATGGTCATCTCCTTGTTAACCTTAGGATGATGGCTCAGATAATAATTCAGATAATGGCGGAAAATGTAAAGGTTCACCTCTTCCTTTCCTGTCTGCTCAAAACCCTCCATCCATGGCTGCTGCCTGAACTTGGCCATCTCCTCCTCCGTACAGAACCTTACGGTATGCATATCTATGTTTATTGATCTCTTTACACGGCGTCCGCCAATGTCAAACATTCCCCTCCAGTTCTGGAAAGAATCGTTAATAAGGGCATAAGGGGGCACTGTTGTAATGGTCTTGTCCCAATTGCGCACCTTTACGGTTGTAAGGGTAACCTCAATCACATCACCGTCTGCACCGTACTTTGGCATTGTAATCCAATCACCGGGGCGGAGCATATCATTGGCAGTAAGCTGTATACCGGCAACAAAACTCTTTATTGTATCCTGAAAAACCAGCATGAGGATTGCTGTACCGGCACCCAATCCTGTAAGTATTGCTATAGGATCCTTGTCAATTAAAGTGCTTATGATTATTATGGCACCAATACAGATAACAACCAGCTTTATCATCTGGTAGAATCCCTTGAGGGAATGGTTCCTGTATTTTTCATGCTCGCTTGAAATGGCATATAGTGAAGATATGAAGGCACAAATGAGCCTTACCGCCATAATGGTAATGTAAATCCAGCAAAGCTTGAGTACGAATGTAAGAACCGATGGCATATCAAAGAGTACCAACGGAATCATTGTTGTAATGACAATTGGAGTAATTAGCCTGCATACACCTTTGAGGACATCATCACTCAAAATATGGTCATCCCATACCGAATCTGTCTTTATGGTAACCTTACGGATTGCTGGAATGACTATTTTCCTGCATATCATGTTAAGAATATATGTAAGTACAAGTATCCCTATAACAGCAGATACCTTCATCAACAGAACCATATATCCGTCAGCAACACCAATCTGGTGAAGCCACTCCTTCATTGCCGCATTTATTGTTTCCACTACTTGTTACTTTTTGAAGCTACAAACTCAATTACAAGAACTATCGCAAGTCCAAGAACCGCAAATGCAATTGACAGGCCAAGCTGCGATTCCATACCTGTAACCTGTGCAAAAGTTCCGGGAAGTGCCGGATAATCAAAACCCTCAACAGCTCCAGGCACCTTCCAAGGCCATACTTTAAGCAAAGAGCCGAGCATGAATCCGGAAAGCAATGCAATAGTAAGCATATAATATTTCTTCAGCAGCCAGCTCAGGAAATGCGAGAATGAGATGATACCTACAGCACATCCTATTGCAAACACAGCAAGAACAGGAATGTTCAAAGAAGAAACTGCAGACATCACAAACTCATATTTTCCCAAAAGCAACAGGATGAAGCTTCCCGATATACCCGGAAGTATCATCGCACAGATGGCAATTGCTCCGCTGAGGAAGATGAACCACAATTCGTCGGGAGTCTGGGCAGGACTTGCAATACAGATGAATGCAGCAATTATAATTCCTGTCAACAAAGAAACAATATTCTTTACACTCCACTTGTCCAATCCTTTAAGGATATAAATGGCTGAGGCAAGGATAAGTCCAAAGAAGAAACTCCACAAAGGAATAGGATGAAACTCAAGAAGATACTTCATGAGGCGGGCTAAAGAGAATACGCTAACAAGTATTCCCACAAACAGGCTTGCCAGAAAAGTTCCGTTAACGTGTTTCCAGAAGGCTGCAATCTTCCCTTTGAACAACAGTTTGAATGCCTCACCGTTTACAGATTTTATAGAATCAAGAAGTTCTCCATAGATGCCCATAAGAAAAGCGATTGTACCGCCACTAACTCCCGGAATCACATCTGCAGCGCCCATACAGGCCCCCTTGAAGGCTGTAGCTGCATATTTCAATAAATTTGCCATAAGTTAAATATTGTCGTTTTGCTTTAATTCAAGTAAAAAATCTATGAAATCCTTATCATTCTCCAATTGCGGGAGCACATCATAAACCACACCAAGCCAGGCAGTTCCTGTCTTGTAGATATCAATGAATGCGCTCTTGAACCCTTCAATGTCACCCCTGTTGTAACACTCAATGGCCTTAACGGTATTGAGCCCGGCATGCCCTTCAGACACTTTGTCATCACTTGCAATCACCTTTGCAAACTGGTCTGTGGCATCCTGGTTCCTGTTGAGCCTGATATACGATTCTCCAAGCCCAAGCAAACCCAGAACATCGGCATCTATAGCCACAAACTGCTCAAAGGTAAGTGCCGCTTCCCTGTATCTCTGCAAGTTCATATACACAACAGCAAGATTATACAAAGAAGATGAATTGCTGCCGTTAAGGGCAATGGAATACTCAAAAGCCTCAATTGCCTTGTCATAATCCTTCAGGCGGGCCTGTACAGTACCCATATTGAACCACACAGTATCGCTGAAAGGATTCCTGTCCAGATACAAATTGTAATACTCCGCTGCCTTTTCCGGCTCATCAAGACGGTCGTAGCAGAAAGCATAATCATTATAATACTCATATGGAATCTTGCCAAGGCGGCTTGCCCTGTCAAGATAAAACAGGCACTCACGGTAATTTCCCGCATCAATGCAATCCTGAGCCAACGCACCCACAGATTCAATAATGTCCGGTTCACCCTCACCGCACTCAAGCGCCTTGTAGAAATAATCCCTTGCGTGACGGAATTTCTTCAGAGCCACATTGGCCCTTGCAAAAAGGAACTGCACTACCGCACTTCCCTGATACGAATCCTCGTACTGCAAAAGGATCTCCAGTGCCTTGTCGGGATTACCATAAAGAATGAGGGTATCACAATGACGGGTAAGCAACCCCACCGAGTAAGGCATTTTTCCAAATGCTACTCCCGACAATTCAACCACAGCTTCGCCGTCACCCTCATCCGCCAACCTGTCTATAACATACTCAAACTCCTCTTCACTGAAATTGAGAGAATGCAGCTTACCCTCGGCACGTGCCTGAAGATAAACATCAAACGCCATGGGGAACTCCCCCTCCTGCTCCTTGTCGCTATAAAAATCGTTCACCATAATTACTCAAAATCACTGCTGCATATTCTGCAGATACTCCATCAGTCTCCCGACATACTCCTTAAAAGTAAGGCTCCCCTCTCCAGGTTCAAGGACCAGACTATAAGGAACCGGGCCATCGGGATGTACACCTGTAGTAAAATGCGACGGACACGCCATTGCAAGATATTCCAAAGTAAAATCCTCGGAAGGGTTAAGTGAAACAAGAAGATCAAACTCCTTATCAGACAATACCTTCATGTACTCCGGATCCGGTACACCTTTCCAGTCTGTTGCACCTTTTGGCAAAAACTCAAAGCCGGCACCCTTGCAAAACGCCACAAATGAGTCCCTGGCTGCATTATCCCTGAAACATTTCTTGCCCTCAACCACCATACCGGAAAGTTGGGCTCTGTCTGAAGTACCCGGGAGCTGTCCCGTACCGGACAAATACTGCACAAGTTCCTCAAATGCTTGTACATCAGCCATACTCTCCACCTTGCACAATACCCCTATACGGCCCATTGCACCCATTTGAGGGAACACTTGCCTGCATCCTCCGAACATCTTCACCCCCTTGAGGGCCCTGTGTCTCAATCTGTTTTTAACAAAACCAATCATAACTTGCAAAAGTAGCAAAAATCCCGCCATAAACAAAACCACCGCCTGCGGCAGCAACTCTGCATCAAAAAATGCCATTTACGTCGCAAAGTTGCCCCGAGGCACCGGTTATGCATCAAAAAGAGGCGACTTTGATGCCAAAAACACCCAAGTCGCCTCCAATCATCTGTCAAACGCCGCAAATCTACGCAAATATCAGCTTTCCGTTGCTGCAATCAACCTTCACATCATTCTCGGCAGAAATATTGCCTCCAATTATCTGTGTTGCCAGTTCATTGATCAGCTCCTTCTGCAACAGTCGCTTGATTGGACGTGCCCCATATGCCGGATCATACCCTTTGGAAGCCAGGTAATCCAGTGCCGCAGGGGTAAAGCTCAAATTGATTCCCTTCTCAGACAACATACCCTGTATCTGACGGATCTGAAGCATAAGTATATCCCTTATATCCTTGGATGTAAGCGGCTCAAACATTATCACCTCATCAATCCTGTTAAGGAATTCTGGTCTTACGCTGCGCTTGAGAACCTCCATTACCGCATTCTTGCAATCCTCCAGAAGCATCTCTTTCTCCCCTGCATCCGCATTGATCCTTCCCATATAATCCTGGATGATGTCACTCCCCACATTGCTGGTCATAATGAGTATGGTGTTCTTGAAGTTCACGGTCCTTCCCTTTCCGTCGGTGAGTCGGCCATCATCAAGTACCTGCAACAGCACGTTGAATACGTCGGGATGGGCCTTCTCAATCTCATCAAACAACACCACTGAATATGGTTTGCGCCTTACCGCCTCAGTCAGCTGGCCACCCTCATCATAACCCACGTAGCCCGGAGGCGCTCCAACAAGACGTGTTACCGCAAAACTCTCCTGATACTCACTCATATCAATGCGGGTCATAAGATTCTCGTCATTGAAAAGGAACTCCGCCAAAGCCTTGGCAAGCTCGGTTTTTCCAACACCGGTGGTTCCAAGGAAAAGGAACGACCCCAACGGGCGCTTCTCATTCTGCAAACCGGCACGTGAACGCCTTACAGCATCAGAAACAGCCTTGATGGCCTCATCCTGCCCCACTACCCTCTTGTGCAGTTCCTCCTCCAGATGCAGCAGCTTGTCCTTCTCGCTCTGAAGCATCCTCTTAACCGGAATACCGGTCCAGCGCGAAACAACCTCTGCAATATCCTCTGGGTTGACCTCCTCATTAATAAGTGGGTTCTCATTGGCTGCCTTCTGTGCCTGCAGAGTCTCTATCTCCTTCTGCACTTCAACCATCTTGCCATAACGGATCTCCGCAACCTTACCGTAATCGCCGTTACGCTCAGCCTCATCTGCCTTAAGCTTAAGTGCCTCAACCTCCTGTCTCTTGCTCTGGATGGAATCAAGCAGCTTCTTCTCCTCCCTCCACTGTTTGTCATACACCTTCTGCTCAGCCTGCAGGCTCTCAAGCTGCGAAACTATATCCTGCAATTTGGGAGATTTGCCCTCCCTCTTTATAGCTGCCTTCTCAATCTCAAGCTGCTTTATCCTGCGGTTCAGCTCATCAATCTTCTCCGGCACCGAGTTCATCTCCAGACGCAGTTTTGATGCCGCCTCATCAATGAGGTCAATAGCTTTGTCGGGAAGAAAACGGTTAGTAATGTACCTGTGCGAAAGGTCTACCGCCGCAATGATTGCATCATCCTCAATACGCACCTTGTGGTGGTTCTCATACTTTTCCTTGAGGCCGCGGAGGATGGAAATGCTCTCCGCCGGGGTAGGCTCATCCACCATCACCATCTGGAAACGGCGCTCAAGAGCCTTGTCCTGCTCAAAATATTTCTGGTACTCGTCCAAAGTAGTTGCACCAACCGTACGCAACTCACCGCGGGCAAGAGCCGGCTTTAGAATATTGGCCGCATCCATAGCGCCGCTGCTCTTTCCGGCACCCACAAGTGTATGAATCTCATCAATATACAAAATAATCTCGCCCTGACTCTCAATCACCTCCTTAACTACCCCCTTCAGGCGCTCCTCAAACTCACCCTGATACTTGGCACCCGCAATAAGTGCACCCATATCAAGCGAATAAATAAGCTTGTTCTTAAGATTCTCCGCAACATCACCATGCACAATCCTCTGCGCAAGCCCCTCCGCAATAGCCGTCTTGCCAACGCCAGGCTCACCCACAAGAATAGGATTGTTCTTGGTCCTGCGGCTGAGGATCTGCAACACCCTGCGAATCTCCTCATCGCGGCCTATCACCGGATCAAGTTTACCCTGTCTGGCCAAATTCACCAAATTCACCGCATAGCGCTCCAATGCCCGCTCCTGCCCGTTCTGCTGATTGTAACTGTTCATTTCAAACCTCCATTAAAATTCAACAATAAATAAACATCTCACAACCCTTTCCGTTCAAATAACTTACCAAATCAATTTTCCCGACAATTTGGCAGAGTGCCAGCTCCCCCGCCTCTACAGCTGCCAGTGATGCCGGTGCCTTCGCTGCCGTTGGCCATAGTACCATTTCTGCACCAAAAAGTGCCATTTCCGTCGCAAAACCCTGCCTCCGCCTCAACTCTGCACCAAAAAGTGTCAAAATCGTCGCAAAGTTGCCTCCCGGCACCATTTCTGCACCAAAAAATGCCATTCCCGACGCAAAACCCCGCCTCCGCCACGACTCTGCACCAAAAAGTGCCAGAATCGTCGCAAAGTTGCCACCCAGCACCCTTCCTGCATCAAAAAGTGCCATTTCCGTCGCAAAACCCCGCCTCCTCCACCTTTATTCAACAGCAACTACTTTGCAACAGGGAACATCGCATCCACAAATGCTTTATCTAACCCCAACACTCTGCTAATCTGTTTATTGGAAGCATTATAACTAAAATGAAGGCTTCTTGCCAACTCCGTACGTTTATCAGCACTCAGTGCGCTCAACTTTTTAATATCATAGTTTTTCGCAGACAAAGCAATTGCTGCCGAAAACACCTCATCATCGGTATAAACTATCTTGTCACCCAATTGGTTGGCAATCTCCGAGAACGACTCAACCCG
The DNA here is from genome assembly GCA_017380095.1 of Bacteroidales bacterium. GTDB lineage: Bacteria > Bacteroidota > Bacteroidia > Bacteroidales > UBA932 > Egerieousia. The sequence goes on along the minus strand of JAFOER010000166.1, from coordinate 2,406 downwards.
TCGGGACAAATAATGGAAATATTGGTGAGCGTCGTGGAAAAATGCCTCACATTCAGAAATATGACAATAGCAAACCGGGGAAATATAACCGTTTGTAAAGAAATAACTGTCGGGAAAATCATTGTAATGGGTGCGGAAAATACGCTGTCTTTCCTTCTGACTCACCTTGGCAATGGGCACAACTGCATCAAAATCTGAATCAGGAAAGAAGAAAAATCTGTTAGGCCCCCACATGTAAGAAAGAGGGGTTACATGCCTGTTAACCACAAAACCATTCCTATTGACATAGGCAATGACATTTCTCAGATAATTCAAATCAATGATTTCAAACAGATTACATTTGAAACCACGCAACTTGTGCAATTCTTTTCTTGCAGCAAAAAACCGGTGTATCCTTTTACGGAACTCTTCAAAAAACTCCAATACATCCTCCTTACTTCCCGACAAAACAAAATGCAGGTGATTGCTCATCACCTGAAAAGTGTAAATTTTTACCCTTCCCCAATAAAGCGCTGCACAAAGCGCAATCAGATTCATCGCATAAACATAATCTTCTTTGGAACTGAAAAGTATTCCCGACAACTGTCCGGGAGTACACAAATGCCAATATGGTGCATTCGCAGCAAATAACTTTGAAAAATCTTTCTCACCAACCATAACAGAATTATTTAAATGACAGACAATTATAATAAACTTTCAGACAAATTAGGGTAAACTGCGTAAAAACTTGATGCAAATTTCAGATGCCAAAAAAAGCAATTACAAAAAGAGAAAAAAAGTGGCTCTAGAAGTGCCTGGGAGGCAGATTCGCAAAATTTTGCCACAGAACTGCCACTCCCGCTTACTCAATCCATTCACCTCCCCATTTCTGCATCAAAAAATGACATTTTCGTTGCAAAACCCCGCCTCCACCACAACTCTGCATCAAAAAGTGCCATTTTCGTCGCAAAACCGCCTTCCACCCCCATTTCTGCACCTAAAAATGCCATTTCCGTCGCAGAACCCCGCCTCCGCCACAACTCTGCACCAAAAAATGCCTTTTTCGTCGCAAAACCCCGCCTCCGCCACAACTCTGCACCAAAAAATGCCATTTCCGTCGCAAAGCCCCGCCTCCGCCCCAACTCTGCACCAAAAAATGACATTTCCGTCGCAAAGTTGCCACCCGGCACCATTTCTGCACCAAAAACGCCCGACAACTTTTGCACACTTCAATTTTTTTGTATATTTGTATATTGGCTTTAATTTTAAATTAACTTAATAAAATACACAATTATGCTAAAGAAAACACTTTCCACATTGTTGCTTGTTGCAGTGGCAATGACTTCTGTGAATGCACAGAAAAAAGGCAAAAAAGCTCCTGAGCAGCCTGCAGGCTATCAGTTTACTGTAGTTAAGGAGAACCCTGTAACCTCTATCAAGAACCAGGCAAGTTCAGGTACCTGCTGGTCATACTCAACCATTTCATTCCTTGAGTCAGAGGCTATAAAGAAAGGTGCTCCAGCTGATATAGATCTTGCTGAGATGTATCCTGTATGGAACGGCTATGCAGACAAAGCTGAGAAATTTGTACGTTTGGACGGTCACTTGAACTATGAGCAGGGAAGCTCTTTCGGTGATGTTATCTACACCCTTAAACATTACGGTATGGTTCCTCAGAAAGAGATGGAGGGCCTTAACTATGGCGAGTCTGTGAACAAGCACAGCGAGCTTTGCGGTGTTCTTAAAGCTTATGTAAACGTTATCAAGACAAAACCTAACAGAACCCTTTCAACTGCTTGGCATAAAGGTCTTACAGGAATCCTTGACGCTTACCTTGGCGAGTGTCCTGAGAAATTCACAGTAGAGGGCAAGGAGTACACTCCTCAGACTTATGCTAAAGAGTATTTGAAACTTAACGCTGATGATTATGTTTCAATCACTTCTTTCACTCACCACCCATTCTATTCACAGTTTGCAATTGAGGTTCCTGACAACTGGCGTTGGGATCTTTCTTACAACGTTCCTCTTGATGAGATGATGCAGATTTTCGATTACGCTATTGAGAACGGTTACACTGTAGCTTGGGGTTCAGACGTAAGTGAGCAGGGCTTCAACAGAAACGGTCTTGGTATCGTTCCAGATGTAGAGGCTAATAAAAAAGAGGCAGGTTCTGACGAGGCAAGATGGATCGGCAAATCTCCAGCTGAGAAAAATGCTGCAATGAACAACCAGGACGCTCCTGGCAAAGAGTTGAAGATCACTCAGGAGATGAGACAGGCTGGTTATGACAACAAAACCACTACTGATGACCACGGTATGCATATCTATGGTATTGCAAAAGACCAGAACGGTACAAAATACTATATGGTTAAAAACTCTTGGGGTCCTTCAGGCAAATACAAAGGTGTTTGGTATGTATCAGAGGCT
>JAFOER010000165.1 GCA_017380095.1 Bacteroidales bacterium | reverse complement strand
TTCCCAGCAGCTGCCGCATTTGTTTGGGGTTACGGACAAGGAGGAGTTTTTCCAGAGGTATGAGGTTATAAACCAGGGGCTGTGGAAACAGTATGAGAGGGGTGAGATACTTAAGGAGGAACTCCGCTGCAACAGGTTCCTGTTTACCCTGCAGGATATCCTGCGCAATGCGCCGCAGGGGTCGCTCCCGGCACACAGCTATACTCCGGAGGAGCTCCACGCATTTGCACTTGCCTTTGGGGAAAAGTATCTTGAGTTCATGAGCATGGAGGTTGGCCTTATACCGGGTGCCGAGGAGGTTCTCAAGGCTGTGAAGGCCAAGGGGGGAAAGGTTGCAATAATCTCCAACGGGTTCAAGGGGGTGCAGTACCGCAAGATGAACACCACCTGCATACACAAATATGTGGATGCCGTAATTGTCTCGGAGGAGGTGGGGGTAATGAAACCGTCACCAATAATTTTCTGCAAGGCACTTGAGGCCATCTGCGGGGAGGAATATTACAGGGAGAACCCTTCCCGCGCCAGGAATGAAGCCATTATGGTAGGTGATGATTTTGACAACGACATTGAGGGGGCCCAGATTTTTGGGATAGACCAGTTCTACTACAATCCTTACCACAGGGAGTGCGACGGCGGCCCCACATATGAGAGTGACAATCTGGCCACCCTGCTTGAGCACATATAGTATTATTCCACTACAAGGAATATCTCCTCGTCCTTCTGGTGGAAAAGATACTGTTCCCTGGCAAATTTCTCCAGGCTGTCCTTGTTTGATGTAAGCTCGTTGAGCTTCTCGTCTGTCTGTTTTATGGCCTGGCGGTAATATTCCTTCTGCCTCTCCTGAGTAGAGACGGTATTGAGGTCATTTATCCATACAAAAAGGTTGTTGGTATCTACAAACAATACCCACACAAGGAAGAAAACAGTTACCACTGTATACTTGTTGCGCATGATTTTCAACACCTTAGACTCCGCAAGCCCCCTTTTTATATTTTGGATAACCTTTTTTGCCATATTTTTACTAATTTTACGCAAAATTAACTTAAAAATCTGAGAAATATATGAAACCCGCATTAATTATTTTGGCCGCTGGTATGGGAAGCAGGTACGGAGGATTGAAGCAGATGGACGGTGTTGGGCCAAACGGTGAAACTATACTTGACTATTCTGTATATGACGCTATAAAAGGTGGCTTTGGCAAGGTGGTATTTGTTGTAAGGAAGAACTTCAGAAGGGAGTTTGAGGAGAAGATTGCAGCAAAATACAACAGCTTCATTGAGGTTGAGTTTGTGGAGCAGGAGCTTGACAAGCTTCCTTACGGCTTTACCCTTGCTCCTGGCAGGGAGAAACCTTGGGGAACAGCCCACGCAATGCTTATGGCAGCGGAGGTTGTAAAAGAGCCTGCAGCCGTAATCAATGCAGATGATTTCTACGGCAAGGAGTCGTTCAAGGTACTTGGCGAGTTCCTTACCAAAAATGCCGGCAACAAGGGGAAATTCTGTATGGTGGGCTTCTACCTCAACAAGACCCTTTCAGAGAACGGGGAGGTTTCAAGGGGAATATGTACAGTAGATTCAAACAACTACCTCACCACAGTTGAGGAGCACCACAAGATATCCGAGCAGGATGGAAAGATATCGGGAATAGGAATGGACGGCAACCGCAAGGAGCTTCCGCAGGATGCATACGCATCAATGAACATGTGGGGTTTTACTCCCGACATTTTCCCTCATACCGAGAAACTGTTCAAGGAGTTCCTCAAAAAGAACGGCACAGAACCAAAGAAGGAGTTCTACATTCCATTTGTGGTAAATGAGGCCATTGAGAAGAAAAAATGCACAGTGGAGGTCCTTTCCACTCCCGACAAATGGTTTGGCGTAACTTTCCAGGAAGACCGCCCTACCGTTGTTGAAAAACTTAAGAAAATGACAGAAGAGGGATTGTACCCGTCTCCTCTATTCTAGGAAATATGTTCAACAGACTTCAATATTACTTACCCAGCCTGCAACAATGCTGGGTAATTGTTTTTTTTCTCATTGCAGTTGGAGGGCTTGGAGTTGGTATGCTCCTGCAGGCTGCAGGCATGGTGCTGGGGTTTGATGTGGCATCACTCAACCCGCTGGTATCATATGTCCTTCCCCTGATTCCGGCATTTCTGTATATCTATTTCTCCGCTCCTGAGACGGGGCAGGCAACCGGGCAGACAACCGTGCAGGCAGTGCCGCTGCAGGAGAGCAACTGGGGAAAAGCCAGTCCGCTTGTGGCATATCCGCTGCTGGCCATTGCAACAATTGCAATGGGATTTGTAAGTGAGCCCCTTTCCAGCTGGCTCCCTATGCCGGAACACATAAAGGCAATATTTGAGAAAATCCTCAGTGACTCACTATGGGCATTCATGGCTACAGTAATAGCAGCACCCGTACTTGAGGAGTTCCTCCTGAGGGGGATAATTGAAAGGGGACTGCTCCATTGGATGTCACCCTGGAAAGCAATCCTCTGGAGTGCATTCTTCTTTGCAGTGATACATCTCAACCCATGGCAGGCAACAGGTGCATTCATTGCCGGAATACTGTTCGGATGGATATACTGGAAAACCCGTTCCCTTGCAGCATGCATCTTTGTGCACATGACAAACAACGGCACAGCATACCTGCTGCAGTACATTTTCCCGCAACTTCCTCCCGACAGCACATACAAAGATCTTTTTAACACCTATGCACCTGGCTATTACT
>JAFOER010000164.1 GCA_017380095.1 Bacteroidales bacterium | reverse complement strand
TATGAGTGATGCAGACGTAGTTATGATTATGTTAGGAACAAATGGCGGTCATAGTGTGACAGAAGACACTGTACCTAATGAATCATATAAAAAGCTGATTAAAGCGATTCAGAAGGATTTACAAGGCAACCGCCTTTAGGCATTCTTGAAAGGAGGTTGTATCCGATAGAGTTCTTTGTCTGCTCTGTTGCAGGGATGTGCAATGAAACGAAGTGTGAGTTCTCGTAAAGGTCCTCAAGTGTTTTTGCAACAATTACACCCTCTTTCTCCATAGCCTCTGCAGGAACAAACGGGTCAAATGCCATGATGTTCATACCAAAGCCTCTTGCGTGCTCAGCTACAAGGCGGCCTACGTTACCGTATGCCTGGATACCCAAAGTCTTGCCTTTAAGCTCAGAGCCTGTACCTGCTGTAAGCTGGTTTCTGCTCATGTAGATCATAAAGCAAAGTGCCAACTCTGCTACAGCATTTGAGTTCTGGCCAGGAGTGTTCATTGCAACAATGCCTTTTGCTGTGCAGGCTGCCAGGTCAAGGTTGTCGAAACCTGCACCTGCCCTTACAACAATCTTAAGGTTCTTGGCTGCCTCAACTACCTCTGCGGTAACTTTGTCTGAGCGTACGATAAGTGCATCTACATCTGCCACTGCAGCAAGAAGTTCCTCTGGTGAAGTGTATTTCTCAAGGGTTGCAAACTCATATCCTGCACCCTCAACTATTTTTCTGATACCGTCAACAGCCACTTTTGAGAATGGCTTCTCGGTTGCTACCAATACTTTCATATGATTTTATTTTTTTGTCCCGATAACCGGTACCCCAATGGGGAAATATTTATAAAATGTAAAAATGGGGGTAATTGCATGTGTGCAATTACTCCCATCTGAAAATTCAAATTATTTATGAAGCTGCTCGAACTCCTGCATGCAAGCTACAAGAGCCTCTACTGCCTCTCTTGGACATGCATTGTAGATAGATGCTCTGAAACCGCCTACTGAACGGTGGCCTTTGATACCTACCATACCGCGCTCTTTTGCAAATTTGAAGAACTCGTCCTGCAACTCCTCTTTGCCTGGAGCCATTACGAAACATACGTTCATCAATGAGCGGTCCTCTTTTGCAGCTGTTCCAACGAACAATGGGTTTCTGTCAATCTCGTTGTAAAGAAGCTCTGCTTTCTCCTTGTTGATTTTGTACATGGCCTCTACACCACCCATCTCTTTAACCCATTTAAGAGTCTCGTGCATTACAAAGATAGGGAATACTGGAGGGGTGTTGAACATAGATCTGTTTTTAACCTCCTCTGTGTAGTGTGTGCGGTAGTCAACCATAGTCTGGATAGGGCGCTCAACTTTACCAAGAAGGTCTTTTCTTACGATAACGAAAGTTACACCTGCAGGGCCTACGTTTTTCTGTGCACCACCGTAAATCATACCATATTTGGTAACGTCTACAGGACGGCTCATGATGTCTGATGACATGTCGGCAACCAAAGTTACAGGAGAATCCATATCCTCGTGGATCTCTGTTCCGTAGATTGTGTTGTTGGTAGTGATGTGGAAGTAGTCTACATCTGTAGGGATGGTGTATCCTTTTGGAATGTATGAGTAAGTCTTGTCCTCAGATGAAGCCACGATCTCAACCTCGCCGTAGAATTTTGCCTCTTTGGCAGCTTTTTTAGCCCAAACACCTGTCTGAAGGTATGCAGCTTTTGTTTTTA
>JAFOER010000163.1 GCA_017380095.1 Bacteroidales bacterium | reverse complement strand
CGCAAATGTGGGCTACACTCTAAGGACATGTGCTGCAGACTATGCCAAATTCCTCAACGAACTCCTTTGCGGCAATTCTCTCAAACCTGAAACAAAAGAGGTATTCTTCACCCCTTGCAAGGAGAAAGCGGTAAGATATGCAGGCAACCACAGAAAATCAGATGATTCAATTGCCTGGGCCATGGGTATAGGCACAGAGGACAATCCTGAGTTCGGCAAGGTGCTGTGGCACTGGGGCGACAACGGCTCGTTCAAGGCGCTGTTCCTGGTTATCCCTTCTTCAAACGGCTACCTCACATATTTTACAAACAGCAACCACGGCCACGATATCATAAATGACATCACTGCCCTTATAATCAAAAACCAGGCTCCTTTTGCAGTAAACGACTGGATAAACAAGAAAAACGACTAATACTGGCCAATTGACATGAAAAAATTCTGGCAACAATTTCTGGTAGAGGATTGGGTAGTAGTGATCATTTCACTGCCTATCCTCCTAATAGCCGGTTTCGCATACTTTTTGCCAAGCATCTCAATCCCTTCCGACCTGAGCACATGGGAGGCTTGGGGAAACATGGCCTTTCTGTTCCTGATTGCCCTTGTGGCACTTTTTGCCGGCAACCTTATGCTTGGAAGGGAAGTTACAAAACTCCTCAGAGGCTTCCTGTTCATATTTGCACTTGCAGCATTGGCCCTATGGGTAGCAAAAATACCGGCGGTAAAATACTACGGTTTTGAAGCAGTATTCTTCTCAGTAATCTTCGGACTTGTAATAAACAACTGTTTTGGAATACCAAAATGGCTCAAGCCCGCAATCCAGGGAGAATATTTCATAAAAATAGGTGTTGTATGCCTTGGAGCAACAATCCTGTTCAGGGATGTAATGAAATCTGGCTCAATGGGTCTGCTGCAGGCCATACTTGTAGTATCCATAGTATGGTTCTTTGCATACTTCATCTCACGCAAACTTAAAGTGGACCGTTCCACCGCAATGACACTCTCCAGCGGACTCTCAATCTGTGGAGTATCAGCCTGCATCACCGCAGCCCGAGTGGCAGGAACAGACGACAGGAAACTTTCATACATAGTTTCCGTTGTCCTCATCATTGTTGTCCCGATGATCTATCTCATGCCATGGCTTGCAGAGCACATTATACCTCTGATAACATCAGACCCTGTAATCCAGCAGGAGATAGCAGGAGCCTGGATTGGAGGAACCATCGACACCACAAGCGGCGTAGCCGCCTCATCTGAAATGGCATTTGCCCAGATGGGAGACCTGGCCAACAAGACAGGTGTGATAGTGAAGGCAACCCAGAACGTACTCATTGGATTTGTGGCATTCTTCATTGCCCTTTACCTCTCAACCAAAGGGGACGACGGCAAGAGCCAACGTCCATCACTCGGTATCGTTTGGGAAAAGTTCCCTAAATTCATCATTGGCTTTGTTGCAGCCTCACTGGTATTCAGCATCTGCCAGAGCGGTGAGATATTCCCCGACTTTGCAAAATCCAAACTTGTGGAGACATCCCTTGCAAAAACATTCTCGCAGCTGTTCTTCTCCCTTGCATTCGTATGCATAGGACTCGACACCCGCCTGAAAGACATTGTTTCAAGGGAAAACCGCAGCACCCTGTTCGCATTCCTCATTGCACAGACATTCAACATTGTTGTAACATTCGTGCTTGCATACATCCTCTTTGGAATAGTAAAACCGTCATTCGGCCTATAACACAAAATACCGCAATCCCCTAAGGCTGCCGCAGATTCCCCTGCCGCAGCCTTTTTCCTTCATTTATTTTATACACCTGTATAATGGTACCTCCAATCCACATCAAAGTCCCACAAAATGGCCTTCGGTTCGGCTAGCAATCTATTCCATCTGAGCCGGATTTCCTAACTCGAAAATGCATGAGTGCGTCATCCCGGATGCATTTTCTCAGACAGACGGAAATCTGACGGCTCATCTGCAATGATTGCCTACGCCACCTCAGGATATTTTGTGGTACATTGCTGTTGCCTTGCGGTGCCATTATATCATTCATTGCCTGATTTATACACATTCCTGGAGGGAACAAGTACCCTGAGTGATTTCCCGGATGAGGCGGTAAGGGAGGGTG
>JAFOER010000162.1 GCA_017380095.1 Bacteroidales bacterium | reverse complement strand
TACAAACCTCTCTCCCTGTCCTCAACACTACCTATATTTATATTGAAGCTCATTGCGTGGGTACCTGAGCTCTGCATCATCTCAAATGCACTCGCACTTGAACTTGAAGCACCCTCACTCACGTTACAGGTAACAATCTCCGGATATTTTGTCATGAACTTGTCCACAAGCTCAAGGGCAAGGTCTCTGGTAATCTCCTGTCTTGTACCCATAGGAAGCTCAACGGTAATTGAAATACGTCCGTTATCGGAAGCAGGGAAGAACTCGGTCTTCACCAATGCGCCACCACCTACAACAACAAACAGGAACAATGCGAATGAAGCAAAAATGGTAGTCTTTCTGTTTCTTGCACACCATTTCAACAATTTTGCATAAGCACCGTCCAACCATGTAAGGAAGTTATGGAAAGGATCAAGGAAAATGCGCTGGATCTTGCCTTTATGAGGGTTGAGCCTCAACATCTGCGAACACAACATAGGGATAAGGGTAAGCGCACCAATTGTAGAGACAATCATAATGATACTTACAATCCAACCCAACTGGCGGAACAATACTCCCGACATACCGTTGATCATTGTCAAAGGCAAGAACACTGCCAACATGGTAAGTGTAGAGGCAATTACTGAGATTGCCACCTCATTTGTCGCAAACACTGCAGCACTCTTAGGTCGGCTACCCCTCTCGATATGGGTTGTAACGTTCTCAAGAACCACAATGGCATCGTCCACAACCATACCAATGGCAATTGACAATGAAGACAATGAAATGATGTTAAGTGAGTTGCCTGTAGCAAACAGATAAACCAAAGATGCCAACAATGAAATAGGAATTGTAAGCATAATGATGAATGTAGCTCTCCATCTTCCCAAGAACAGGTACACCACAACCATTACAAGAAGGAATGTAATTGCAATTGTCTCAACCAAAGAGTTGATTGTACTTACAATGTTGTCTGAAGTATTTACAATCACATCAATCTTCACATCTGAAGGGAGGTTCTTCTGCAGGTTAGGAAGCATTGCCATCACCTTGTTTGAGATACTTACAGAGTTTGCTCCCGACTGCTTCTGGATAATGATCATACCACCCTTCTTACCGTTGTTGAAAGTCTCCCTTGAGCGCTCCTCAAGACCATCCTTTATAGTAGCAACATCCTTCAAATATACAGGGCTGCCGTTCTGCACTCCAACAACAAGCATCTCCATCTCCTGTGCACTTGAGAACTCCTTCTGCACGCGCAAAGAGTAAGTGTTTGATCCTACATCAATCTGTCCCGCAGGGGTATTTCTGTTCTCTGCACCAATTACACCTGCAATTGTCTCAATAGGAATATTGTAAGCCTCAAGTTTGTAAGGGTCGCAGTAGATTGTAATCTCACGCTGTGGCGCACCTGCCACAGATACTGTACCTACACCACCGATACGTGCCAACGGGTTGGCAACAGCATCATCCAGGATCTTGTAAAGGCCGGGAGTGCTCTCCTCCGCTGTTACAGAAAGCAACAGGATTGGAATGGCATCAGCACCGAACTTGAAGATGATTGGATTGTCCACTCCGTCGGGAAGCATGGATGTAACCATATCCAGCTTGTCACGGACATCATTGGTTGCCACATCTATATCTGTACCGAACTCAAACTCCAGAACAACTACAGAAACATTCTCCTTTGAAGTTGAAGTGATGTGTTTGAGGTCACTCACACTATTGAGCACGTTCTCCAACGGTTTGGTAACGTTGTTCTCAATATCGGAAGCATTCGCACCCTGGTAAGATGTCATTACCATGATGGTGTTTGTCTCAATCTCCGGAATAAGGTCAATAGGAATATTCATCAGGGAGAAGAGACCGAAGATAGCCACTGCCACAAAGATGAGGGCTGTGGTTATGGGTTTCTTTACCGCACTTTGATATATACTCATTTCTGTCTCTTTCTAAATTATTTAACTATCTCAGCCTTTCCGCCGTTAACAACTCTTGAGTGGCCCTCTGTAACAACATTGTCACCAGATGATACACCACCTACAAGCTCGTACTCTGTATCAAGTCTTCTGCCCAACTCAACCTTCTTGAACTCGATTGTACCATTATTATATACGTATACATACTTGTCGCCTGAACCTGACTGTTTCACAACTGCCTTGTCGGGAACAACAACGTGGTTTGCAGAACCGTAAGAGAAGGTAACTCTCGCAAACATTCCCGGACGTACCCTCTGGTTTGCATTTGCAATGGTAATCTCAACAGGGAAAGTTCTTGTTGCAGGGTTGATGGTAGGGTAAACCAAAGAAACTGCACCCTTGAACACCTCGTCACCGTAAACATCAAGTTTCACATCTACAGACATCCCTTTCTTGATCTGGGTAAACAACTTCTCAGAAACGTTTACTTTAAGTTTAACTGGAGAGATCTGCTCAACCACATAAACAGGAAGACCGCCGTACATGTCACCTGCATCATAGTTTCTCTCAGTTACAATACCGTTGATAGGGCTTCTCAATACTGTATTCTCCAAAAGGTTCTCATAATTGCTTCTAGAAACGCTTGAAGCCATCTTCATTGCATCCCAGTTGCTCTTTGAGATACCGCCAACCTGATAAAGCCTGTCAATTCTGGCAAACTCAATTGAATCATTCTTCATTTTAAGTTTTGCCTGCTCAAGGTTTGTTGCATCCAAAGTTGCAAGCACCTGACCTTTCTTCACATTGTCACCAACCTCCACAAGGATGCTCTTTATTCTCAAAGGCATTGAAGGGGCAATCTTGTTCTTTGTCTCGGCCTCAACTGTAGCAGTAAAGGTCTCAATCTGCTCAACCTCCCTCTCAAAAACCTGTTGAACTCTAACCTGAGGAATTACCTCTGTCTCAACTGCAGCTGCGGCAGCCTTCTCCTCACCTGAATTGCAGGAGAAAATTACTCCCGACAACATTAGCACTGAAAGTGATCTAAGTAAACTTTTCATATCTGTAATTTTATAATTTTCCGTTACTGATTAATCTGGTTTACACCCAGAATTTTGTCCAAAGTTGATTTAAGTGTCATGTATGTGAATACAGACTGGTTAAGATTCAATCTTGCCTGAAGCAATCCCAACTGAGCATCCTGCAACTCAAGCAATGTACCGCTACCCACATCATACCTGCTCTTTGCAATCTCATAACCGCTCTGGGCAGCCTCAATTGTCTTCTGAGCCGCATTATACTGCTTGAGGCTTGTCTCCAAAGAGTTTACCACCTGTTTTACGCTAATCTCAAGCTGTCTTATCGCATCCTCCTTCTGCAAGGCAAGCTGCTCCTGCTGAACTTTTGTCTTTCTGAGCTCATTGCGTTTCTGTCCACCCGCAAAAATAGGGATCTGAAGGGCTACAACACCTGTAGAATACGGATTCCACTTGTACTCGCTGAACTTGAAGTTCTCAGCCATTGCAATCCAGTTGTAGCTCAACTGACCGGAAAGGGTAGGATAATATTTGGCCAATTGCATCTCATAGTTCTTGTCAAGCATCCTCTCCTGAATCTCCAGCTGTCTGATAGCCGAGTTGTTCTCTACAGAGGCATTGTCATAAGAGGCAACCTCGCCAACTGTCTTCTCATAATCTGCAAGGGAACCTGTGCATGAAATCTCCTGTGCAAGGTCTATTCCCAACAATGCCTTGAGTTTCCAGCTTGAAAGCACTACATTGTTCTGTGCGTCATACATCACAGGCTCGGCATTCTGCATTGCCACCTCAGAGCTCAAAAGCTCAAATTTTGAAGCAAGGCCAGTATCGTATTTTCCTTTTACATCATTGTAGCTGTTTGCCGCATTGTCATAATTCTCCTTATATACCGCATAAAGGTCCTTTGCCAACAATACTCCGTAGAAAGCCTGCTGAACCTGGTCTATAAGATCCTGCCTTGAGCCTTTTGCCTTCTCAACAGCAAGCTCAACATCCATTCCTGTAATCTCAATGGCTTTCCACAACGGAACATTCACTATAGGAAGGGCTGCTGAAAAACCGGCAGACCATGTATTGTCCACTCCAATAGTGAACTCCTGTCCCTGCATAACCATCACCTGCTTCTTTATCGCACGCTGGTAAGTACCGCTGAAATCTACCTGAGGGAACAAAGATGCATAAGTTCCCTTTCTTGCATACTCAGCCTTCCTGATCTCCATATCGGCAACCTTAACCGAGTTGTTCTCACTCAAAGCCACCTTAAGGGCATCATCCAATGTAAGGTGCAGTGTATCCTGCGCCCACACAGGAGAAGTCACAAACAAGGTTGCAACCGCTGCAACCAACATTTTTGCAATTTTCATACTTCTCATTTTTACTTCTATAATTTTTGTCATTTTTTACCAAAGTTTTTTCAGTTTGCAAATATCTTGCAAGAATTCCCAATAAAATTGGTGCAAAAATAAATATTTTGTTCCAAAACTGCCCAATCTCAACGTGGAGAACATTCAGTTTGTTTTTCTCAACCTTTTTTTAGTCCAAAACAAAACGCCTCTTATCCCAAAACGAAAGTAATTGATACCTTTGCATAGATTTTGTAACCAAACCCCAGAAATCAGATTTTTAAATTCAGACAATGAGACAAAGCACACATAAAACTGTGAATCTGCCCAAATTCATTAAAATGATTGAGGGCTACAGCTACAACGACAATCTGCTTGCCGTTACTATCTCCCCATTCTCAAGAGGAAACATTGAAGATCCGAGAGATGCAAAAAACGCACCGGAGGCCATTGAGAGGATGATGGGATTCATGTTCATTGTGGCAGGCGAAGTTGAGATGTCCATAGATTACGCAAACTACACCTTCAGGGAGAACCACTGGGTAGAGTTCCGCCCAACAGCCGAAGTGAGGCTTATAAGATACAGCGAGAACTTCAGCGCCTGCATTATAATGGCATCTGAATCGTTCATACTTGATACACTTTTGGACAAAAAACCCATACCTGTATCCCACTTTGTAGATGTGAGTGAATCACCTCACCTGGAAATCACAGATGATGAACTTGAAGCCCTCAAGCACAGTGCCGACCGCATACTTTATTATATGCGCCGGGAGCACCATTTCAAGAAGGACATGCTGCACAACACCTTCTACAATTTCATTCTTGAAGCCAGCAACATTTTCCGAAGCAGGGATGGTGTACGCAAACAGCTGCAGAACCTCTCCAGAAAAGAGAGCATCATAAGGGATTTCCTCATGCTGGTTGACCAGCACGCAATGAAAGAACACAACCCGTCTTTCTATTCAAGCAAATTGTGCATAAGCACACAGTATCTTTCCATCATACTTAAGGAGACCACCGGACATACTGCAAACTACTGGATAGCAAAGAAAATCATTGCACAGGCCAAGATTCTTCTGAGGACCCCGAATGTCACAATCAAGGAGATTACAGGGACCCTCAACTTTGCGGACCAGTCATCTTTCGGCAAGTTCTTCAAGAAGCACACAGGAATATCACCAAAAAAATATCGGGAAGATTTTTCTACTCCCCGATAATTCCTAAAGTGCCTCAATAACCCTTTCAAGCCTCTTTCCCCTGGATCCTTTTATAAGGATGGAACATCCGGAAAGGGGCTTTTGGTTTATATGTTCCTTAAGTTGCAGCGAGTCGTCAAAAAGGTGAGGTTCCACGGCTCCAAGCTGCCCCTTGAGTTCTGCAGCGGCTGCTGCAAACTCGGAACCCACAAGATATATTTCAGTGAATCCGCACCCGGCAGCAAGGGAAAGTATTCCTATATGCTCCTGCACGGAATCTGCACCCAATTCAAGCATATCTCCCAACATGAGCACCTTGCCGGGCATTTTCAGCTGTGCAAAATTCTCTATTGAAGCCCTCATGCTGGTAGGATTTGCATTATATGCATCCACAACAAGAGTATTGTGCTCTGTCCTGGTAAGCTGGGAGCGGTTGTTTGAAGGATAATACCCCTCAAGGGCCTTTACAGCATCCGCTGCCGGCACATCCATATATGAAGAGACACACATTGCAGCAAGCACATTGTCTGCATTATATGATCCTATAAGGTTTGTCCTTATGGTAAGCCACTGCGGTTCACCCTCCTGCTCTACCGCTGTAAAGCAAGGGTTGGGTATCTCCAAGGTAAGGAACGGAGAACCGTTTTCATCTATAATTACCTTGGCCCCGTCATTTGCCTGGCCATAAGGGACACACTGGAGTTTCTCCCTCTGGGATGCCATTTTCTGCAGCAGGGGATTGTCCATATTTATAAATGCAATCTTCCTGTGCTCTGCAAGATAGTCATAAAGTTCACCTTTTGTTGCCATAACCCCCTCCAGCGAGCCGAATCCTTGCAGATGGGCCTTGCCCACATTGGTAACTATTCCAAAACTCGGACACGCAATCCTGGCAAGAGTTGCAATTTCTCCGGGATTGCTGGCCCCCATCTCAATTACTGCCACCTGGGTATCGCTGTTTATCCCGAACAGTGTAAGAGGAACACCAATATGGTTATTGAGGTTACCCTGCGTTGCAACAACATTGTACTTTGCCCTCAAGGCTGCCGCAACAAGCTCTTTGGTAGTTGTCTTTCCGTTTGTTCCGGTAAGTGCAATAACCGGAATCCTGAACTGCCTCCTGTGATGGCGTGCCAGCTGCTGCAAAGTCTCCAGCACATTCTCCACCAGAATGGCCTTCTCCGCACACTTCTCCTCCACCGAAGGGTCATCCACGACTGCGTACGCAGCCCCTCCCTCCAAAGCGGCCAATGCAAAGTCATTTCCGTTGAAAGTCTCCCCCCTGAGCGCAAAAAACATGCTGCCGGGGAGAATGTTCCTTGTATCTGTACATACTCCCGACGAATTTTGGGAGTACAGTTCATACAACTGTTCTATCTCAAGATTTTTCATATCACTTCACTCCTGTTGAACCGAATCCCCCTGTGCCGCGCTCTGTCTCACCCAACTGTTCCACCTCTTCCCACTCAATTTTCTCATATTTTGCAATTACCATCTGGGCAATCCTCTCGCCCGGATTGATTACAAACTTCTCATTGGAAACATTGACAAGAATTACCTTTATCTCCCCCCTGTAATCTGCATCTATTGTACCTGGGCTGTTGCATACAGTTACTCCGTGCTTGGCAGCAAGGCCGCTCCTTGGCCTCACCTGCGCCTCATAACCTGCCGGAAGCTCAATATACAAACCCGTAGGAACCATAGCCCTGCACAACGGTCCAAGCTCCACAGGCTCCTCTATTGCAGCCTTGAGGTCCATTCCCGCAGAGAGTTCAGTAGCATAGAAAGGGGCATCAAAACCGCTCCTGTTAACAATCTTTACTTTCATAATGTATGTCGTTTTTAATCATTTTATATACAAAAGCCATATAACCAAGGACAAGCACGGTATTCACACCCAGCTTGAGCAGGCTCATCTGTCCCAGGCCAAATACATGCTGCAGCACAACCGACAAGGCGAACAGCGCAATTCCGCAAACAATATATCTGCATATTCGTCCCCATCTGTACGGTATATAGTAGTGTCTGTTCCCAAGCCATACGCTATACAGCAGCATCACAACACAGCTCAACAGATGTGCCGCAACAGATGCCCAGTAAGAGAACAGCGGCATGAATGCCACATTTACAACAAGTGTAACCGCCAGGCCGGCAAGAGTTATGTTTATGGCATATTTTGTAGCTCCGCTCAGCTTGTACCACATTGATACATTAAACAGCATTCCCAGAACCATATACGAGAGGAGCATAAACGGAACGGTACCCAGCGCGCCCCTGAAATCCTTACCCAATATAAGGCCTATCAGATCCATATACAGGGTAACCCCCAGAAATATCAATACACAGAATGCGGTAAAATATTCCATTACCTTGGCGAGCAGCTCCTTGTTCTTGCCACGGGCAAAGAAGAAAGGCTCCGCAGCATAGCGGAACATCTGTATGAAGAGGTTCATTATAACCGCCAATTTTACCGCTGCCTGGTATTCACCCAAATCTGCACGCCATACTGCACCGCTTGGGGCAAGGAACCTGAAAAGGACCCTGTCCAGACTCTCATTGAGGATTCCGGGCAGTCCGGCTATCATAAGAGGGATGGAGTATACCATCATCTGCCTGAAGAGAGGCTTGTTGAAAGTGATTTTCATCCGCATGATGTCGGGAAGAAAAAGGAGTGTACATACAGCACAACTGAGGAACACCGCAAAGATGATATATGAGAAATCAGGTGTTGCCGGTATGAAGTTGAGCAGTGCACTGGTTGGATTTGCGGCAAGGTATGCCGGAACCACAAAGAACAGGAGCAGGTTGAATCCCAGCTCGCTGAGTATCTTTATTGTCTTGAACACGGCAAATTTGAATGCCTTCTGCAGGAACCTCAACCTGGCAAAGAGTATGGCTGTTATTGAATCCAGCGCAAGGATGCCGCCTGTATAAAGGATCATCTTGCCATACCCGTCATATCCCATAAGGGATGCAATGGGATCCGCAAAGAGCCACATTGCCATAAAGAACAGCAGACTCACCCCAAGGACAGTTGCAAAGGCAGTTCCGAAAGGTTTTGAAGGGTCTTCCACCTTGTTTGCAAAACGGAAGCATCCCGTTTCAAGGCCAAGAACCAGAACAACCTGCAGGACAGCAATATAGGACATGATCTCCGAGTACGAACCATACTCCCCAGTTGTAAGGATACGGGTATAGATAGGGACAAAGAAGAAGTTGATCATCCTTGCCAGTATTGTACTGAGACCGTATATGGCTGTCTCACCCGCCAGTTTTTTTAGTACGCCCATCTGCTCTGCAATTGAAATCTATGCAAAAATAATCAAAAAAAGGCTATCTTTGTATGGATACGGATTTTTGGACAATACTTTAAAATAAAAGAATATGAAAACAAGATTGATCAGTTTGTTATTTGTTGCAACATTGCTTGTTGCATCCTGCAAAAGCGGAAACAAGGAGGCTCAGCCAAAACCTGAGGCTGCCCCTGCAAAAGTTGAGGCGCCCGCATTGGCATTCAACCCCGATTCTTTGGCCGAGGAGCCTGTTTTTGACATTGTTACCAGCAAGGGTACAATAAAGGTCAAACTTTACAAGGAGACTCCTCTTCACAGGGACAACTTTGTAAAGCTTGCTTCAAAGAGGTTCTATGACAACATCCTTTTCCATAGGGTAATAAAGAATTTCATGATTCAGGTTGGGGACCCGCTTACAAAAGATCCTTCTGCAGACCCTGCTAAATATGGAACAGGCGGCCCGGGATACACAATTCCTGCAGAGATCCTTCCTCAGTACAAGCATAAGAAAGGTGCTTTGGCAGCTGCAAGAAAAGGTGACAAGGCAAACCCTAACAGGGAGTCGTCGGGATCACAGTTCTACTTTGTGGAGAGTGAGACAGGATGCTCGCACCTCGACGGCCAGTACACAATTTTCGGTGAGACAATTGACGGTTTTGACGTTATTGACGCAATTGCTGCAGAGCCTGTAACCGCTCCTAAAAATGCTCCTGTAAACCCTATCAGGATAATAAGCGTAATGCCTGCCGAGTAATTATTTGGTGATTTAGGGAAAAACACTTATATTTGCGCGCCTTTTCTCGAGAAGATAAGGAAGTTATAAATCACTAATTAAAACTTATTTAAGATGTCTGTAAAGATTAGATTGGCACGCCACGGTAAAAAGAACTACGCTTATTACCACATTGTTGCTGCCGACAGCAGAGCACCACGTGATGGTCGCTTTATTGAGCTAATTGGCTCTTACAACCCTAACACTAACCCTGCTACCATTATCCTTGATAATGAGAAAGCTCTTACTTGGTTGAACAATGGTGCACAGCCTACCGAGACTTGTAGAAGAATCCTTTCATACAAAGGTGTACTTCTTAAGAAACACCTTCTTGAGGGTGTTAAGAAAGGTGCTCTTACACTAGAGCAGGCTGAGGCTAAATATAGCGCTTGGGTTGCTGAGAAAGAGGCTAAAGTAAGCCAGAAAAAGACTGCTCTTGCTCAGGGCAAAGTAGCTGCTAAGAAATCTGCACTTGAGGCTGAGGCTAAAGTTAACGCTGACAGAGCTGCAGAGCTTGCAAAGAAAAAAGCTGAGGCAGAGGCTGCAAAAGCTGCTGCAGAGGCTGAGGCAGCTGCAGAGGCAGCTCCAGCAGAGGAGACAGCAGAGAACCCAGAAGCTTAATTTGCAATGTTGCGCCAAACAACAGATATGGATTTGTTGCCAGTAGCGCAAATTGTGAAATCATACGATATCAATGGGGAGGTTGTAATAAGACTTACCTCAAATGTATTGGATGACCATGACTTCAAAAAGGAACCGGTATTCATCATCTTTGATGGACTTCCGGTTCCTTTCTTTATTGTTTCTTACAAAACAAAAGGCTCAAACGGCGCTCTTATAAAGTTTGAAACCGTAAATGACCTCTCCCATGCAGAGGAACTCATAAAAAAGGAGATACTTGTTGATGCCTCAACCGTAGATCCGGATTCCATTGACATTGACGAGGACCAGGCAATGGCTGCATTCCTCATTGGATTCAGGGTAAAGGACCAGAGCGGCAAGGAGGTTGGAAAAATCTCGGACTATTTCAATTACCCCAACAACCCGTGCATAGAACTGGAAGGCAAATATCTTGTACCTTTCAATGAGGATCTCATCCTTAAGCTGGACAATAAGAAGAGGATAATTACAATGACCATTCCTAACGGTCTTATAGAGGAGTAGCGGCTACGCTTTCCAGAAAATCTTCTTACGGGTAAAGAGCCCCACCACCCACATTGTAAACAGAACCATTATCACGGACCTGAGGAGTCCCACAAGGTGCATCCCCTGGGGATACGCCAACCTGTACAGCTCCGAGGCATAAGTCACTTTCATCAACGGGAATACAAAACATCCGTATGCAATATAGCACATAAGCGGATTCTTTCCCGCCTTCTCAAAGATCCCTGTAAAGAACGCAGCAGGAAAACGGCTGCATATATAATCTGAAACCACAAGGAGCAGCATGGCCATTCCCGCAGTGGCAAAACAATATTGTATGGTACACGGCACTTTCTTAATGCCTCCTCCATACGGCTCAATCACCTCCCCGGCAACCACAAGGAACGCCGCAACCGCCAACATTGGCAAGTACTGCGGAGAATACCTTCTGGCAACGGCAAATATCACCATCACCAATACTCCCGACAAAGCCAGGTTCAACCAGTACAGCTGCATATAGAAAGCGTATGTCATCCATACAACCAATCCTCCCGACAACAGTGCAAGCATACCGGATGGCCTTGCAGCATCCTCCGCCCCCGACGATAGCCTCTGCTTGAGCAGGTCACCCACATATGTGGAAGGGATAAGCAGCAGAAGGAAATAAAAATACTCCACATTGAACCACCACCTGATGCTTGGATTGGCATAAGTTATTGTAGGCCAGTTGAGTTGCTGCGTTATGATTGTAAAGGCCAGTATTCCCAGCCACACAAATGCCCTTGTGCGCAGTTTACCTTGTGTATAATACCAGATAAGGGAGCCGAACAGATACAGGAACGCAAGAAGGAATATTATGATTCCTCTCCTCTGCACCGAGAGCACCTCATCAAAGAAAATGTGGTTTACGGCAATCACACCCCCTACAAGCAGCAATCCTGCAACCCTGAATACCCATACGGGAATCTCCCTGCAGGCAATCCTTGGCGGAGACTTGAACACCATATATAAAGGGAACAACGATGCAAAACCTGCCAATGTCACCCATGGATTTGACGAGTTTATGAGCACATACACATACGAGAAAAGCCACAGCATCCCGAATCTGCCGAATATCCCCTTAACTGTAGGCTTTGCAAACGGAATGGCCGCTCCCATACAGAATATGAATATCGGGAACACAAGATCTACCCACCCTATGCCGGGTATGCCCATGTCAAGGTCATGGGTTGGAGGCGGGTTCTGAATATGGTACATCCAGGCAGGAAGCACCCCACTTGGCTCAATTGCACTCAAGGTCATGCCAAAGATGGTAAGACCCCTGAGGAAATCCAGTGAAAGATATCTCTGCTTGGATGCTGTCATAACCGTGTTATTTTTTTCTTGGAGAAAGTCTTGCAACCTTATAGTGGGTACGAACCTTACCCTCTGCAATCTTGTTCAGTTTTGCAGCAATCATCTTCTTGCGGATTGGGGTGGCGCGGTCCACGAACATCTTGCCGTCAAGGTGGTCCATCTCATGCTGTACCATACGGCACTTGAACCCGTCAAAATCCTCAACAATCTCCTCACCCTTCTCATTAAGGTACTTCACCTTTATTTTTGCAGGACGGGTAATGTCTGCATGAATGTCGGGAACACTCAGGCAACCCTCGGAATAATCTGCAGTCTCCTCACTTGCCTCAAGCAACACAGGATTGATCATCACCCTGCGGAATGCTGCCAGTTCAGGATCGTCTTCCCCGAAAGGTTTTCCATCCACTATAAGCAACCTTATGGCAAGTCCAACCTGAGGTGCGGCTATACCTACGCCATCTGCCCTCTCCATTGTCTCCTGCATGTTATCAATAAGTTCCTGCAACCCCTCATATGTTGCAACATCTATTTCCTGGGCATTAGCCCTCAATACTTCTGAACCGTAAACGTGAATTGGTAATATCATAGTTGAAATTTTTATTCGTGCGGATTATCCATATACGACTGCAGGATTATTGCGGCACTTATCTTGTCTACATTCTCCTTCTCCCTGCGGTCCGATTTCTTCATTCCTCCGGCAATCATGGCCTTCATTGCCAGCTGGGAAGTGAACCTCTCATCTTCCAGTGTGACAGGGATATCGGGAAACTGCTTCTTCAAATGTTTGAGGAAAACATCCACATACTGTGCACACTCGGCCGGACGGCCGTTAAGGTTCATGGGATACCCCACAACAAAACGTGACACTTTGTTGTTTTGGGTATAATTTTTGAGATAATCAATTATCTTTGCAGCCGGGATTGTATCAAGGGCAGATGCAAAAATGCCGAGCGGGTCACTTACTGCAACACCCACCCTTTTTCTGCCGTAATCAATGCCTATTATCCTGTCCATGGTGCAAAGTTAATTTATTATAAGGAAATATGGCCAAAAAAAAATACAGATTCTCCATCTTCAATGACACCACACACGAGGAGATATTCTCTGTGAGGGCATATGGGGTACTCTCCATAATTACACTTGCAGTAGCCGTAGTTCTCCTTATAGCATCAGTTACGGTACTCATATCATTTACATCATTGAGGGAATTCATCCCGGGATACCCCTCTGCCCAGAGCAGGCACGAGCTTGTAGAGAACGCAATAAAGATAGATTCCCTGCAGAATGAGGTAAATCTGTGGCGCATACAGCTTACAAACATACAGCGCATTGCCACAGGCGAAAGGCCGCTGAACCTGGACAGCCTCATGAACCTCCGGGGGACATCAGACACCCTTGCACAGGCAGACGGGGCATACGCAAAGGATGATTCACTGCTAAGGGCCACAGTGCTCCAGGAGGAGCAGTTCAACCTTACGGCACGGGAACAGCACATTGAGCAGATTGAAGGGCTCCACTTCTTCCCTCCGCTCAAGGGGGTGATAACAGAGGAATACAATACCGCTATAGGCCACCCTTATCTGGACATTGCAGCAGCAGAAAACAGCCCTGTATATTCAGTACTGGACGGCACGGTAATATATGCCGGATGGGATGATGAAAGCGGATATGTGATACAGGTACAGCATGAGAACAACCTTGTATCCATCTACAAGCACAATTCAAAACTTCTGAAAAAAGTGAGGGACAAGGTTACCGCAGGAACCCCTGTATCCCTTGCAGGCAATACAGGAACATTAAGTACCGCCCCACACCTCCATTTTGAGCTATGGCACAAAGGAGAGCCTATAGATCCTGCACAATACATAAAATTTTAATTTGTCATGAGCAAAAGACATATAGCCATATTGGGTTCTACAGGTTCCATTGGAACACAGGCACTGGATGTAATATCACAGCATCCGGAGCTGTTTGAGGTAGACCTCCTTACAGCAAACAACAATGCCGCGCTGCTTGTTGAGCAGGCCCGCAGGTTCAAGCCCAACAATGTAGTTATCTGCAACGAAGAACTATACAACACTGTAAACGAAGCCCTTGCAGATGAAGATATTAAGGTGTTTGCCGGAATGAAATCCGTAAATGACCTTGTACAGAGCAGTACCACTGACATTGTACTTGCCTCAATGGTAGGATTCAGCGGTCTTGAGCCAACCCTCAACGCCATAAGGGCAGGCAAGGTGATTGCTTTGGCCAACAAGGAGACCCTTGTAGCGGCAGGAAGCATAGTAACCCGTCTGGCAAGGGAATACAACTCACCTATAATACCCGTAGACTCCGAGCACTCGGCAATTTTCCAGTGCCTTCAGGGAGAACGCACCCAGATAGAGAAACTCATTCTTACCGCATCCGGAGGCCCGTTCCGCACCTGGAACAAGGAAGAGATAGCAAAAGCCACACGTGCACAGGCCCTCAACCACCCCAACTGGGATATGGGAGCCAAGGTTACCATAGACTCGGCAAGCATGATGAACAAGGGACTTGAAATGATTGAAGCATCATGGCTGTTCAATGTAAATCCCGACGACATTGAGATTGTCGTACACCCGCAATCCATCGTGCACTCAATGGTACAGTTCACCGACGGCTGCCTAAAGGCACAGCTTGGTGCCCCAGACATGAGGGTACCTATCCAGTATGCCCTTTCGTACCCGGAGAGAGTTTCACTGGACACCAGACGCATAAGCTTTGCAGAACTTGCACACCTGGATTTCTACGCACCGGACCCTGTCCGTTTCCCTGCCATTGGACTGGCATACGCGGCACACAGGATGAAAGGCAACATGGCCTGCATCATGAACGGGGCAAACGAAATTGCGGTTGAGGCATTCCTCAAAGAGAAAATTCTCTTTCACAGGATACCCGAGATTATTGAAAAAACAATGGAAAAGGCTACCTTTGTGCCCCTTCCCGACATAGATGACATTTACCAGTCACACGAGCAGGCGAAGGAGATAGCAATGAGTTTAATTTAAGGAGATTTACAGATGGTTGTTTTAATAAAGATACTTCAGCTTGTACTGGCACTGAGCATTCTTGTGCTCATACACGAGTTCGGCCACTTCCTTTTTGCAAGGATATTCAAGATAAGGGTAGAGAAATTCTATCTTTTCTTCGACCCCTGGTTCAGTCTGTTCAAATACAAGCCAAAGAACAGCGATACCGAGTACGGCATAGGCTGGCTTCCCCTTGGAGGCTACTGCAAGATATCGGGAATGATAGATGAATCCATGGACAAGGAGGCAATGGCACAGGAGCCGCAGCCTTGGGAGTACAGGAGCAAACCCGCATGGCAGAGGTTCTTTGTAATCTTTGGCGGTGTGCTGTTCAATTTCATCCTTGCCATACTTATATATACAGGTATAATGTTCACCTGGGGAGAGCAGTACATAAAGAACTCTGATGTAACAACAGGCATATACGCAAGTGAACTGGCGCAGGAGATAGGATTCCGCAACGGCGACCGCATAATCTCATTTGAAGATGTTGTTCCCGACAAATTCAACGAACTTCAGGTAGACCTTATCCGCACACAGGCAAGGGAGGCAAAAGTATTGAGGGACGGAGATACCGTAACGGTAACCATAGACCCGGCATATATACCTACAATCCTCAACACACCGGGGATGTTCAACTTCGGTATTCCGTTTGAGGTTCTGGCTTTGCCGGACTCATCAATAAATGCATCCAGCGGCCTTATGCCAAAAGACAGGCTCCTTGCCATAAACGGCACCGATTGCGACATGTTCTATGAGGCACAGGAGGTACTTTCAAAATTCAAGGGCGATTCTGTTGTTGCAACTGTAGCCAGAGGGGAAGAGATCATGCTTCTGCCACTTGCAACAGATACAATGGGAAGGCTGCAGGTAAACGTGAATGCCAACCTTGAAAGCTTCTACACTGTAACCAAAAAGGAATACTCACTGGTATCCGCCGTTCCGGCCGGCATCAACAAGGCCACAACTACAGTAAAGAACTACTTTAAGGAGCTGAAACTCATCTTCTCCCCTAAAACAGAGGCATACAAATCTGTAGGAAGCTTCATTACAATAGGAAACATATTCCCCGGATCATGGGACTGGCACAGTTTTTGGTCCATTACTGCATTCCTCTCTGTGATGCTGGCGGTTTTGAACATATTGCCTATTCCGGCGTTGGATGGAGGACACCTCGTGTTTACAATATACGAGATGATTACCGGACGCAAGCCAAGCGACAAGTTCCTTGAATATGCACAAACAGTTGGCATGATACTTCTGTTCGGACTTATGATACTTGCATTCGGAAACGACATTTTCAGATTATTCAATTAAGGGACAAATTGATATGAAACATCTTGGACTCATTATTATGGCACTTGCCTCAATCCTTACAATAAGCTGCAAGGATTCCGACACACTTGTAAAACAGAATGTAGGCGGCAAAGCCGGCGAGATTATAATTGTAGCCAACAAGGCTGAGTGGGAGAGCGAACCCGGAAACGAGTTGCGCAACATATTGGCAACCCCATACCCGTACCTTCCCCAGCTGGAGCCTTCATACACCCTTATAAACATCCCCCACAAGAGCTTTACCTCTCTGTTTGAGTACCACAGGAATATCATAATCCTTAAGGTGGAGCCTGAACTGGAGGCCAAGTACACCGCTGTAGAGGATGTGTGGGCAGCCCCGCAGACTGTGATTATGATTACTGCCCCTACTAAAGAAGAGGCAGCAAGGGTTATAGCCGAGCATGGAGAGCAGCTGTTCAACACCATAAACCAGGCAGAGCGCAACAGGATCATGAGAAACTCAAAGAGATATGAGGATGCTGCCTTGAGACAGTTTGTTGCAGACAAATTTGGAGGTTCCCCATATTTCCCAAAAGGGTACTCTCTGAAGAAACAGACAGACAACTTTGTATGGATCTCATATGAGACAACATATATCAACCTTGGCATTTTTGTGTACAGGATACCATATGTGGATTCAACATCCGTACAGCTGGAAGGGCTGATGGCTGCAACCAACAACATAATGCAGGAGAATGTTCCGGGTATGGTTGACAACAGCTACATGACAATAAGCAGCGAAATTGAACCTGGGCTGAACGTAATGAAGTACAAAAACCGCAACTTTGTAGAGATGAGAGGATTATGGGAGGTTAAGAATGACTTTATGGGAGGTCCTTTTGTAATCCACGCATTCTACGACAAGAACAATCCTAAGGAAATAATTGTTGTTGAAGGCTTTGTATACGCCCCTAGATACGACAAGAGGGACTATATAAGACAGGTTGAGTCAATTATCTACTCTTTCGACTGGAAAGAAGAGTTTGGAAAATAATTTTGCAGGTATAAAAAATATTTATATCTTTGCAGTCCCAATGTGGAAAGGTCGGTTCGTCTAACGGTTAGGACTCAAGATTTTCATTCTTGCAATAGGGGTTCGATTCCCCTACCGACTACTAATAATATTAAAAAAGATAAATCATGGCAAATCACGCATCAGCAGAAAAACGCAATCGCCAGAATGCGAAGCGTAGATTGCATAATCGTTATTATGCAAAAACAACACGTAATGCTATCAAAGCATTGCGTAACACAACCGACAAAGAGGCAGCTCTAGCTCTAATGCCAAAAGTTGCTGCAATGTTGGACAAACTAGCTAAAAAGAACATCATCCACAGCAACAAAGCTGCCAACCTTAAGAGCGGTCTTGCTGTTTATGTTAACAAACTAGCGTAAATTTATCCAAATTGTTGAGATAATGATAAAACTTCCCAATCTTTGGGAAGTTTTATTTTTTTATACACAACAATATGAGAGACAGATTTACAATTGTGGATTGGGCCAAGGAAGAGAGGCCGAGAGAAAAGTTTTTAGCCCGTGGAGCGGAAAGTCTAAGTGATGCGGAATTGCTGGCAATTCTCATAAGGGCAGGAAACAGGGATGAAAATGCCATAGATCTTGCCAGGAAAATTTTAAGGGGTGCAGGGAACTCCCTCAAGAACCTGAGCAGGTTCTCATTTGAAGATTTCAGGAAGTTCAAGGGGATTGGAGTTGGGAAAGCCCTATCAATAATGGCCTCATTTGAACTGGCAAGAAGGGGACAAATAGAAAATGCAACCCCTTTGAATCAGATATACTCATCTTCAGTTGCAGCAGAAAATGTAATTCCAGTGCTTAAGGATCTCCAGCACGAGGAGTGCTGGGTTCTGTACCTGAACAAATCAAACAGGCTTCTGGGAAGGGAGCGGGTCTTCGTGGGGGGATTTGACTCAACTGTAGTGGATATTAGGATAATACTCAGGAATGCCCTTGCCCGCAACGCATGCCATATCATACTTGCACATAACCATCCGTCGGGAAACAGATACGCGGGAGAAGCGGACAAGATACAGACTGCCAAACTGAAGAAGGCTGCACAGATGTGCGAAATTGAACTGTTGGACCATCTGATTGTTGCAGGAGAAAATTATTTCAGCTTTGCAGATGAGGGGTTGCTGTAATTTTTCATTATATTTGTGTGAAATGTATAAAATACGGGGATATGAAAGTTATTGATCTTGGACAGAACAACTCAATCCTTAACAGGTTCATTGCCGAATTGAGGGACAAGAATGTACAGAAGGACAGCCTCAGGTTCAGGAGGAACCTTGAGCGCATAGGCGAGATTTTTGCCTATGAGATAAGCAAGACTCTTGATTATGCACAGCAGGATGTCATAACGCCTCTGGGTATAGCCAAATGCAGCATGCCACAGGAGAATATTGTCCTTGCCACAATTCTGCGTGCAGGCCTTCCGTTGCACAACGGCATGCTCAACTACTTTGACAAAGCACAGAATGCCTTCATTGCAGCATACCGAAAATACGGAAAAGACAACAAGTTTACAATACAGATAGAGTATGTGAGTTCACCTTCCATAGAGGGGAAGACTCTTGTAATTGCAGATACAATGCTGGCTACCGGATCTTCTCTGGTATTGGCATACAACAAATTGTGTGAGAAGGGAGAACCTGCCCACACACATATTGTCTGTCCTATTGCAAGTGAATTCAGTCTTGGATACCTTTCAAAACAGTTGCCGCACAAGAAGGTTACCCTCTGGACAGCCGCTGTTGACGAGGAACTTACAAACAAGTCCTACATTGTTCCCGGATTGGGTGATGCCGGAGATCTGGCATTTGGAGACAAATTATAGTTCCTTACGCAATCTGGCAATAGGGATATTGAGCTGCTCCCTGTATTTTGCAACAGTACGGCGGGCAACCTTATACCCCTTCTCAGTAAGTACTTCCACAAGCTGCTCATCTGTGAGCGGCTTGTTTTTGTCTTCAGCATCTACACTCTCTGAAAGGATTTTCTTTATTTCCCTGGTAGAAACCTCCTCTCCACCCTCTGTCATAAGGCCCTCTGAGAAGAAATACTTCAAAGGGTAAATGCCGAAATGTGTCTGTATGTATTTGCAGTTCACTACCCTTGAGATTGTAGAGATGTCTAGCCCTGTCTTTTCAGCTATATTCTTGAGCACCATAGGTCTGAGCTTGGTCTCATCTCCATCCATAAAGTACTCGCGCTGGAAATCTATAATGGCATTCATCGTATTCTGCAGGGTGTTCTGTCTCTGCCTGATGGCTTCAATGAACCATTTTGCGGAATCAAGTTTCTGCTTCACAAAACTGGCCGCTTCCTTCCCCGCTCTGGTTCCTGTCTGCGCAGAATCCATAAGGAGCTCCGCATATCTCCTGTTTACCCTCAACTCCGGAACCGAGAATTTTGGCATGCTCATGATAAGCTCCCCATCCTTCTCCTCAAGAAGGAAATCTGGGATTATCTGCTGGGCCTGATCTTCATAAGAGTCATCAATCTGACCTCCCGGGCGGGGGTTGAGCCTTACTATTTCATCTATTGCATCCTTAAGCTCATCCTGGGTGATGCCCATCCTTGAAATTATTCTTGCATAATGCTTCTTGGTAAACTCCTCAAAATATTGTTCAAGAATGGTACGGGCCCTCTCCTGCTCAACACTCTTTTTGTCCAGCTGCAGCAAAAGGCACTCCTGGAGATTCCTTGCACCGACACCTGCCGGCTCAAACTCCTGTATTACCTTAAGAATCTGCTCAAGTTCCTCCTCAGTTGTCTCAATGTTCAGACGCAACAGGATATCGTAGGAAAGCGACTCAAGATCCCTTCTCAGATAGCCGTCATCATCAAGGCTTCCAATTACAAACTCCGCCATTGCCCTGCTCCTGTCATCCATTTTCCTGTAGCCGAGCTGCACAATGAGATTTTCCTGGAAACTCTCCTTTACAGAGAAGGTATTGTATTGGGGTTTAGGGTCTTTGCCCTGATTGTTCACATAAAGTTTGTATGATGGTGTAGGGTCATCAGCAGGGTACTCACTCAAAGAGACATTCTTTGGTGAATCATTCTCCGGATCATCGCTCTCCATTATCTCCTCCAGAACAGGATTCTCCTCCAGTTCCTTCCTCATCTTCTGCTCAAGTTCAAGAGCAGGCAACTCCAGCAATTTTATTGTCTGAATCTGGAGCGGAGATAACTTTTGTTGCTGTTTTTGTTGTAACCCCTGTTTTAACATAATGACAAAGATACAATTTTTTTTAACTTAGCATCTACAAATAAACTGCGCAATGGAAAGCTCCAACAAAGATTTGAAAGTGGATTTGAACGCCATCATTGCTTCCAAAAGTGAGAGGTTAGCAAAATACGCACCAAAGTTCATCTTGTCCTGGCTAAAAAAGGTAATACACCAGGATGAACTCAATGAAATACTCCGTTACAGCAACGGTGCCATTGATGTTGAGTTTGCAGACAAGACTCTCGCATGGCTTAACGTAAAAAGCAATGTAAAGTTCACAAACAGAGAAAGTTTGGATCCCCAAAAGAAATATATTTTCGTCTCCAACCATCCTCTTGGAGGGCTGGACGGGCTCATTATGATATCGGTTCTGGGAAAATTGTCGGGGAAGATAAAATTTGTTGTAAATGATCTTCTGATGAACATTGTTCCAATGAGGAATCTCTTTGTTCCGGTGAACAAGCACGGCAGGATGGGAAAAGAATACGGCAGGATGATAACTGATGCCTACGCTTCCGATGCCCAGATCCTCTACTTCCCGGCCGGATTGTGCTCGAGGCTTATAAAAGGGGAAATAACCGACCTCCAGTGGCATAAGAATTTCCTCAAGCAGGCAAAAAAATACAACCGCGACATTGTGCCCGTGCACTTTAGCGGAAGGAATTCAAACTTTTTCTACCGCCTTGCCAAAATAAGGAAAGCACTGGGAATAAAATTCAACTTTGAAATGATTTTTCTTCCCGACGAGATGTTCCGGCAAAAAAACAGTATATTTGACATTACAATAGGGGAACCGGTACCAATTGAAACAATTGACTCCAGCAGGACATTGGACCAGTGGTGCCTGGAGATACGCAAAAAATGCTACGAACTAAAAGAGAAATAGATGGAAGCGATAATTGAACCCGTAGAAAGGAAACTCATTATGAAGGAACTCACAAAGGAGAAATTCATAAGGGTTACCAGAAAAGGGAAAAACTTCATATACGAAGTAACAGCGCAAAACTCACCAAATACAATGAGGGAGATAGGACGCCTGAGGGAGCTCTCCTTCAGGATGGCCGGTGGAGGCACAGGCAAATCTATTGATATAGACGAGTTTGACACAGACACTCAAAACCCTTACCGCCAGCTGATTGTGTGGGACCCAAAGGCCAGGGAGATAATTGGCGGATACCGCTATATCCACTGTAATGACCTGGACACGGAGAAGATGGCCACAACAGAACTGTTTGACTTTTCAGAAAGCTTCCTCAATGAGTACATGCCAAAGACCATAGAGTTGGGAAGATCATTCGTTCAGCCAAACTACCAGAGCACAAACCTCAACCGCAAGAGCCTGTACGCACTGGACAACCTGTGGGACGGACTTGGAGCACTTATGGTAAAGAACCCTCAGGTAAAATATTTCTTTGGGAAAGTTACAATGTACACCACATATAACTTCAGGGCACGCAACCTGCTGCTTTACTTCCTCAAGAAATACTTCCAGGACAAGGATTCGCTTGTAAAACCAGTAACTCCGCTTGAATGCGACATAGACAACCCTGCACACCACGAACTTTTCGAGGGACTGGATTATAAAGAGGGATATAAAGTACTGCAGAAGGAACTCAAGAACAACGGCGAACACATACCGCCACTAATCAATTCCTACATGAACCTCTCCCCTACCATGAAGGTATTCGGGACAGCCATAAACCACGGATTTGGAGGCGTTGAGGAGACAGGCATACTTGTAAGCATCCCCGACATTTATCCCGAAAAAATTGAACGCTACATCACCCCTGTCCGTCTGTGGGTACACCGCATAAGGGTACGGTGGTGGAACAGGAAACAGGACTAGATTGCAGGAAAATATATACTCTCTTTCACAACAATTGCTTTGGGGTAGAAAGGGAGTATTTTATTTAACTCCATTATGGCTTCTGATTTGGTACGGTAATCACCTACCACAACCTTGAAAAATGGATTTGTATAACTTCTGTATGTAGGAATAAGTGGAAACTGCTCCTGGAAAGCCTTCTCAAGCTCCTCAGACTCAACGCGTGCAGTCTGCCTGTTGTCAAAGAACAGCCTTATCCTGTAACCCTGGCGTTTGCGCTCGCCATTTGCCTTCACATATTTGCCGTATGCCTCACTCATCTGGGCAGGCTGGTTAATCTGCACACTACCCTCCCCCTTCTTGTCAAGAAGCTGGAAAATTGTTTTGCCAACCAACGAAGAATCTGCGAGTGGAGCCCTGGACACAACTGCAGAATCAGCACTCTGCTGCAACTGCTCTGCCTGCTCCACAACCTGCTGTGCAAAAACGGGGGCTGCAACTGCAATGAAAAATATAATTGCAAATACCTTTTTCATAACTAAAACTTAATTTGTTTCACCAAATCTCCGGCAGGCATATCCTTTACCTTCAACTTTCTGGTAAGGGCTCCCTGCTTAACCTTTATTACCACATCAGCTGTAAGCTGATCCAGCTTTATACCGCCTGCAAAGACAGAAAACGGATCTGTAAGCTCTACCCTCAAGGCTATCTCCGCCACAGATGGAGAACCTGGAGGTATAGTACACTTTTGTTGCGCAGCAACCTGGCTCACAACAGCAAACTCATTACCGCTCTTCTTTATTGAACCATCCGCCCCAACAATCTCAAAAGTAGCGTTTGTAGGGTTGTCAACCTTAAGCTTTACAACAATCTGCACCGCATTGAGGGAGACAACAGAAACTGAAGCCACATCTGCACCAACAACCTCAATATTCCTGTAATTGGCACATCCACCCATAATTATGGAGGCTGCAAGAAGTATAAATAAAATTTTCTTCATTTGGCAAAGGTAAAAAAAGTTATAAAAAACTTATATTTGTACTTTAATAATTTGACAAGATGACAAACAAATATTGTTCCGTAAAGCCAATAAAGGACAGCTCACTTCCGCAGGTATTCATTGAAACATACGGATGCCAGATGAATGTGAACGACAGCGAGGTAGTGCTTTCTGTACTGCAGAAGGCCGGTTATGCGTTGTGCGAATCATTGCAGCAGGCAAATGTAATACTTGTAAATACCTGTTCAATAAGGGATAATGCAGAGCAGAGGATATGGGGAAGGCTTGATGTATTCCTTCAGGAGAAGAAGAAAAGGAAAAATGTAGTTGTAGGAGTATTGGGCTGTATGGCAGAGAGACTGAAAGAGGAACTGTTGCAGCACCCTGCAGTAGACCTTGTGGCAGGCCCGGACTCATACAGGAACATCGCCAACCTCATTGCGGCACTTGACACAGGAGAAAAACAGATAAACATAAAACTCCTCAGGGAAGAGACCTACTCAGACATCTCCCCTGTACGCCTTGACAAAAACGGCGTATCCGCATTCATCTCCATAATGAGAGGATGCAACAACATGTGCTCATATTGTGTAGTACCATATACCAGAGGTGCAGAAAGGAGCCGCGACCCGCACAGCATCGTACGCGAGGCACAGGAACTCTTTGAGGCCGGATACAAGGAGGTTACCCTTCTGGGCCAGAATGTGGATTCATACAAATGGATTAATCCCGACAACACCACAGAAACCACCAACTTTGCACAGCTCCTTGAGCTTGTTGCACTGGTAAACCCAAAACTTAGGGTAAGGTTCTCAACATCACACCCTAAGGACATGGGCAACGGCGTGCTGTACACAATGGCAATGTACCCGAACATCTGCAACCACATACACCTTCCGGTACAGAGCGGAAGCGACGCAATGCTGGATAAGATGAACAGGAAATACACCCGCGAGGGATACCTCTACAGGGTAGGCAAGATTAGGGAAATTCTTCCCGACTGTGCCATCAGTACAGACATCATTGCAGGATTCTGCGGAGAGACCCTTGAGGACCATGCAGATACCATCTCAATAATGAAAGAGGTAGGATACGACTCTGCGTTCATGTTCCAGTACTCAATGAGACCGAACACAAAAGCCCACAGACATTTTACAGATGATGTTCCGCTTGAGGAGAAGACCCGCAGGCTGAATGAGATCATTGAGCTGCAGAATGGCCTCTCACTGGCAAGCAACCAGAAATGCGTAGGCAAAGAGTACGAAGTGCTCATTGAAGGAACCTCAAAAAGATCTGCAGAGCAGCTGTTCGGCCGCACTCCACAGAACAAGGTTTGTGTATTTGACGGCAAAGGGCACAAGATTGGAGACTATGTTACCGTAAAGGTTACTTCATGCACATCAGCCACACTTATGGCAGAGCTGGTGGAGGAGTAATTTGTCGGGAAGAAAAAAGGAAATTACAAACACTAAAAAATATACGCGCTATGACAAAAATGAAAACTGTATACCTCGGCGGTCTGAGAACAGAAGCTGAGCACCTGCAGTCGGGAAACAAACTTATCACCGACGCTCCACTTGACAACAACGGAAAAGGGGAGTTCTTCTCACCTACAGACCTTCTTGCAACCTCATTGGGAAGCTGCATGCTTACAATTATGGGCATCTCGGCACCTGCATACGGTTACAACCTTGAAGGAACCGTTATTGAGACAGAGAAAATTATGGGCACAAACCCAAGAAGAGTTGTTGAGCTGAAACTTGACATCACATTCCCTAAAGACAACAACTACACACCTCAACAGAAGAGAGTAATTGAAGCAGCAGCAAAATCTTGCCCTGTTTATAACAGCTTGCACCCTGATATCAAGAAATCAATCACTTTCAACTACTAACATAAGGATGTCTGCCTCACCGGCAGACATTTTTTTGCTTTTTACGCATAAAAATTTTGGAAATTAAATAAAAGTACATACATTTGCACCCTCAAAAGTTCTTAACCTTTGTGATGCAGCTCCCTCGGGGGCGCAAATGAAAGGCCCAGATGGCGGAATCGGTAGACGCGCTGGTCTCAAACACCAGTGGGGCGACCCGTGCCGGTTCGACCCCGGCTCTGGGTAC
>JAFOER010000161.1 GCA_017380095.1 Bacteroidales bacterium | reverse complement strand
GATGGGAGACATCCGTTTGATGAGAATTACCTGGAGAGCTGCACTTCCATTACTGTAGGGAAGAGGGCAAGTTCAGACGGTTCTGTAATGACATCGCATACCTGTGATTCAAATTTCAGGACATGGCTCTCGCTTGAAAAGGGGAGGAAGTTTGCAAAAGGGGAGAAAGATACAATACTTTGGGGAACACTCCATACCGAGGAACGTTTTGACAAAAGGGAAATTGAAAGGAGAGGTGTAATACCGGCACCGGATTCAGCAACTTTCAAATTCCTTAATGTTGCCTATCCGTGCATGAACGAGAAACAACTGGCCATTGGAGAGACAACAACCGAGGGAAGGCAGGAGCTAAGGCGCAATGACGGCATGTTCCTCATTGAGGAGCTTGAGAGGATAGCGCTCCAGAGGTGTTCAACAGCCAGAGAGGCAGTACAGCTGATAGGTTCACTGGCAGAAGAGTACGGCTTTGCAGACAACGGAGAGTGCCTTACAGTTGTAGACAAGAATGAAGTATGGCATTTTGAAATATACGGAAACGGAACATTGCCGCAGAACCCTTCAAAGAAGAGCAGGAAGCCACAGGCAGACAAACCGGGAGCACTTTGGGTTGCAGTAAGGCTTCCCGACGACCATGTGGGCATTTCGGCCAACATTCCAAGAATAGGCAAAGTGGATTTTGCGGATACTCTCAATTTCATGTATTCAAAGGATCTGAAGGAGAGGACCAGGGCATTGGGATTGTGGAACGGTGAGGATGATTTTGTATTCTGGAAGGTGATATATGACGGCAAGAAGAATTTCTCCATAAGGGAGTACTTTGTGTTGAGTACCCTTGCCCCTTCACTTGGCCTCAAGTTCAGCGATCCTGAGATCCCTTTTTCTGTAAAGCCTGAGAAGAAAGTATCTCCGGAAGACCTTTTTGCCTTCTTCAGGGAGACATACGAGGGAACAGAGTTTGATTGTACAAAAGATCTGTTTGTAGAGGTTGGAAGGGCAAGATGGGAAGGAAGGACCGTTATCCGCTACAAGGATACCACATCCCCTGTATCTCCTTTCATGTCGGGAGACATGAGGACAATGATAAACCATCTCAAACCGGGTGCAACAAACTGGATGAGGGCAATAGCAGTGAATGAGTGCTCATACTCCCATATAATGCAGTGCCGTGACTGGCTTCCCGACGAAGTGGGAGGAGTGGTATATTTCTCATTTGACAATCCGGCCCAGAGCCCGAGAATCCCTGTGTATATGGGTGCAACCTCGCTCCCTAAAGGATGGGATGTGTGCGGCCAGAAAAGATACAGGAAAGATGCCGCTGTATGGGCATACAGGGAGACAAACAGGATTGCAGCCTTCAACTGGTACAAGACACGCCATTTGTTGGAACCGCAGATTGCATACTATGAGGAGCAGATGATGCAGGAATGCACTGTTGTGGAGAAGAAGGCCGCAGAACTTATAAAGGAGGGGAAAATGGATGAAGCTGTAACCCTTATGGAAAGATACACCCAGAAGATGGCTTCCGCTACGGCAAAAACCTGGGAAGACCTTAAGGCAGACTTGTGGCAGATCTTTGCA
Source organism: Bacteroidales bacterium (assembly GCA_017380095.1). GTDB lineage: Bacteria > Bacteroidota > Bacteroidia > Bacteroidales > UBA932 > Egerieousia. Next base: position 8,228 of record JAFOER010000161.1, on the reverse strand, counting down.
AGAGGATTTTAAACGGATATTTACAAATATTAATACATAATAATTTATAACTATGAAAATTAGAAAACTATTCCTGGCAGTTGTTTCAATTATGGTTTCAACTGCAGCAGTTGCGCAGAGTTACGGGTGGCATCCGGAGGATGAGAACTATGCCGAGAGCTGTACCTCAATTATGGTAGGCAAGAAGGCAAGTACAGACGGCTCTGTAATGACTGCACACTCATGCGATTCAAATTACCGCACCTGGCTTACAATGGAGGGGAGCAAGACTTACCAGCCTGGCCAGATGCAGCCTATCTATCTTGGCCTTCTCCATACAGAGGAGCCTGACGATATGCGCAACGTGGAGAAAAAGGGTGAGATCCCTGCTCCAACCCAGCCTACCTACAGATTCCTTAATGTGGCTTACCCTTGCATGAACGAGAAACAGCTTGCAATTGGCGAGACCACAACTACCGGAAGACTTGAGCTTAGAAGGATGGACGGAATGTTCATGATTGAGGAGCTTGAGAGAATTGCCCTTGAGAGATGTGCTACTGCACGCGAGGCCATTGCCCTTATTGGTGCCCTTGCGGAGGAGTACGGTTACCTAGACGAGGGTGAGTGCCTTACAATTGCAGACAAGAAAGAGGTTTGGCATTTTGAGATTTACGGTAACGGAACACTTCCTGTTGACCCTAAGGCAAAGAAATCAAAAAAGGCCCCTGCAGACAAACCGGGTGCAATGTGGGTTGCCCAGAGAATCCCAGATGACCACGTGGGAGTTTCTGCCAACATCCCAAGAATTGCCGTTGTGGATTTCAATGATCCCGACAACTTCATGACCTCTACCGGCTTGAGGGAGCGTGCAAAAGCTCTTGGCCTTTGGAGCGGTGAGGGTGACTTTGTATTCTACAAGGTTGTATCATCTGAGGCAAAACCTTTCTCTTACAGGGAGTTCTACGTATTGAGCACCATGGCTCCATCACTTGGCCTTACCTTTGATATGGCAGAGCTTCCATTCTCTGTAAAACCCGACAAGAAAGTATCCCCTGAGGATCTTTTCGCATATTACAGGTCAACATATGAGGGAACAGAGTTTGACCAGATAAAGAATCTTTCTGTAGAGGTTGACCGCAAGAAGAAAGAGAACGGCAAGACCATATATTATAAAGAGGTGGTTTACCCTGTATCAACTTTCATGTCGGGAGACATGAGGGCACTTCTCAACAAATTGCAGCCTGGTGTTACCCCAAGAATGAGGCACATTGCAGCAATCCAGTGCTCTTACTCCCACATCATGCAGTGCCGTGACTGGCTTCCCGACGAGATTGGCGGTGTAGCATATTTCTCATTTGACAACCCTGCACAGACCCCAAGAATCCCAATTTACGCCGGTGCAACCCAGCTTCCTGAAGGATGGGACGTTTGCGGACAGGCACGTTACAGGAAAGATGCAGCTATATGGGCATACAGGGAGACAAACAGGATTGCAACAATCTACTGGGACAAGACACGTCATCTTCTTGAGCCAAGGATAATGTATTGGCAGGAGCAGATGATGCAGGAGTGTGAGCTTGTAGAGAAGAAAGCTGCCAAACTTCTTGAAGAGGGCAAAAAAGAGGAGGCTGCAGCACTTTTGAACAATACCGCACAGAAGTTTGCATCTGCAACTGCAAAGAACTGGGAAGACATAAAAGCCGAGTTGTGGCCTATCTTTGCAAGAGGATTGTAATAAATTGTAACTTTTTTTGAAAAAAGTTGGATTTTGGAGAACAACGTAATAAAAAGTTTTTTAGCTTTGTGGTGTTGTAATTGAAAAAACGATTTTACATTGTAATATGAACAATAACCGTTATATGAACAATATTATTGGGCGAATTAGCGCATCTGGAATCATTCAGGTGGCTATTTCCATTATTATTGTTATAAACGTGATTATTATTCCGTAATGATGTAGAATCCTTTAAGTAATAAATTGAAACCTGCTTAATGGATTTGTCTGTTAAGCAGGTTTTTTTATTTTAGTTATAATTTGTAAGCAAAAATGGAGCTAAGAAGCAATAAATCTATATTAGGAAGAGAGATGGCAGGTGCCAGAGCATTATGGAGAGCCAACGGAATGGAGAAACACCATTTTGGGAAACCTGTAATTGCAGTTGTGAACTCTTTTACACAGTTTGTTCCTGGTCACGTACATCTTCATGAGATAGGGCAATTTGTAAAGAAAGAGATTGAGAAAGCGGGATGTTTTGCTGCAGAGTTCAATACTATAGCGATTGATGATGGTATTGCAATGGGTCACAATGGTATGCTGTATTCACTACCTTCCAGAGAGATAATTGCAGACAGTGTAGAATATATGTGTAATGCACATTGTGCGGATGCAATGATTTGTATCTCCAACTGCGACAAGATTACTCCTGGTATGCTTATGGCTGCAATGAGACTTAATATCCCAGCTGTTTTTGTTTCTGGAGGTCCTATGGAGGCTGGAAATGTAAACGGAAAGGATTGTGATCTTGTGGATATAATGGTAAAAGGTGCGGACAGGGAGATTTCTGATGAGGATCTTCAGAAATATGAGGAGAAGGGTTGCCCAACCTGCGGATGCTGCTCCGGTATGTTTACTGCAAACTCAATGAACTGCCTTACAGAGGCATTGGGCCTGGCCCAGGTTGGCAACGGAACGGTTCTGGCTACACATCATAACAGAAAGGCTCTGTTTGAGAAAGGGGCACAGCTTATAGTAAAACTGGCCAATGAATATTACTTTAATGATAACGAGGCTGTACTTCCACGTTCTATAGCAACCAAAGCTGCTTTTGAGAATGCAATGAAGCTTGATATAGCAATGGGAGGATCTACAAATACAGTGCTCCATTTATTGGCAATTGCCCATGAAGCTGGTGTGGATTTTACAATGAAGGATATAGACCGCCTTTCAAGGGAGATTCCGGTACTTTGCAAGGTTGCCCCAAACAGCAGCTACCATATACAGGATGTAAACAGGGCCGGCGGCGTAATGGGAATCATGCGGGAACTTGCGGATGGAGGATTGCTTGAAACATCTGTCGGGAGGATAGATACAAAGACACTCGACGGAGCACTTGTAAATTATGTGCAAGGCAATTATAATAACCTTTATATGTCAGCCCCTTGTGGCGTTAGGACACTTGCCCTTGGAGAAAACTGGAGCAACTACAAAGAGCTTGACACCAACAGGGAGAGCGGGTGCATAAGGGATCTGGAACATGCATATTCACAAGATGGTGGTCTTGCAGTCCTTTATGGAAATGTTGCTCCCGACGGATGTATTGTTAAAACAGCAGGTGTTGCGGAGAATATTCTCAAATTCAAGGGTACTGCGGTAGTTTTTGAAAGTCAGGAAGATGCTGTGAAAGGTATTCTTGGTGGTAAAGTGAAAAAAGGGGATTGTGTGGTTATCAGATATGAGGGTCCTAAAGGGGGACCTGGAATGCAGGAGATGCTTTATCCTACCTCTTTCCTTAAAAGTATGAAACTCGACAAGGATTGTGCATTGCTTACTGATGGCAGGTTCTCTGGCGGTACAAGCGGACTTTCAATAGGTCATGTTTCTCCAGAGGCGGCAAATAAAGGTCCGATTGCTTTTGTGGAGGATGGTGATACAATTACAATAGATATCCCTGCCAGAAAGATTGATGTAGAGATTTCGGCAGAGGAGATGAAACGGAGAAAAGAGGTGCTGGAATCACCTGAAGGGACAGGTTACAAGCCAAAATATAGGGAGAGGGTTATAAGCAAGGCTCTTAAGGCGTATGCCTCTTTGGCTGGAAGTGCAGATATAGGTGGAGTAAGGGTAATTGAGTAAAAGGATCTTTATGGAAAAGAGAAGAATGACAGGAGCAGAGGCTCTATTGAATACATTTTTGGATGAGGGGATAGATACAGTTTTTGGATATCCTGGCGGTGCTATAATGCCGGTATATGATAAACTGTATGATTATACAGACAGATTGAACCACGTCCTTGTAAGACACGAGCAAGGTGCTATCCACGCAGCAGAGGGTTATGCAAGGACAACTGGAAAGGTTGGTGTGTGTATGGCAACAGCAGGCCCCGGAGCAACAAACTTTGTAACCGGTATTGCAGATGCAATGATGGATTCAACTCCGCTGGTTTGTATAACTGCCCAGGTTAATGCAGATAAGTTGGGTACAAACTTCTTCCAGGAGGCAGATATGATAGGAATTACAATTCCAATTACAAAATGGAGTTATCAGATTGCTTCTGCCGCAGAAATACCAACAGTAATGGCCCAGGCTTTTCATATTGCCAAGAGTGGCAGACCCGGACCGGTATTGGTAAGCATAACCAGGACAGCTCAGGTGGAAGAAGTTGACTACTATTATAATAAGGAGGAGGCTATTGTCCAGTTGGGTGGAGGTGAGATAGAAAAGAGTGCAGAATATGAGGCTAAGGTGAGTGAAATAGCACAGATGCTCAATAATGCAAAACAACCTCTGATTATTGCCGGGCACGGAGTGATTTTGTCGGGAGGATGTGGAAAATTAAAAGAGTGTGCAGATAGGGCAAATATTCCGGTAGCGGTTACCCTGCTTGGTTTGGGTGCAATTGACCAGAGTGATAAAAATTATGTTGGAATGGTGGGAATGCACGGTAATGTTGCTCCAAATGTGATGACACAGAATGCGGATCTTCTCCTTGCAATTGGAATGAGGTTCTCCGACAGGGTTACAGGAGAGGTAAGAGGCTATGCATCAAAGGCCAAAATTGTACATGTAGATATAGATTTGTCTGAGTTTGACAAGAATATAAAGGCCGATGTGTCATTCCAAAGCGATGCAAAGATGTTTTTGGATACTCTTTGCGACAAGTTGGAATATAAAGAGAGGGATAGCTGGTTTGCATTGCATAAGGAGAAAAGCGAGTTTGAGTTCAATAATGTAATGAAACCGCAACTTGAGAGCAGTTCTTTGACAATGGCACAAGTGATTGATGCGGTAAACAGAGGTTGTAAAAGAAGAAAAGTTTATGTGACTGATGTTGGGCAGAACCAGATGTTTGCAGCAAGATATGCCAGACTTGACAGCAATATGGGGTGGGCAACCTCCGGAGGACTTGGAACAATGGGTTACGGTCTCCCTGCTGCAATTGGTGCAAAGGCTGGAAACCCGGATTGTGATGTGGTCCTTTTCTCGGGAGACGGCGGCCTTCAAATGAATATTCAGGAGTTTGGTACAATTCTCCAAAGCGGTATGCAGGTTAAAATGGTATTGATGAACAACTCATATCTGGGAATGGTAAGGCAGTGGCAGGAACTCTTCTATGATAGGAGATACTCATTTACCCACCTTGCAAATCCGGATTTTCAGATGCTTGCAGCTGCGTATGGAATAAAATCTGTTAAAGTTACTACTCCGGGTGAGCTTGATGCAGCAGTAAAGGAGATGATGGAGCACAACGGACCATTTTTGCTTGAGGCGGCTATGATAGAGCAGGAAAATGTATTCCCGATGATTCCTGCAGGAAAAACACTTAATGATATAATTTTTGAATAGAGATATGGAAAAGTTTACTGTAATGGCAGAGGGTAAGGACAGACTTGATGTCCTTAACAGAATATCAACCCTTTATTTGCAGAAAAGGATTGAGGTAGAGAGTTTCGAGTTTTCAAGAACAGCACCTCAGCAGGGTGAGTACAAAATTACCTGCTGGAGTGAAAGAAAAGAGGTCATTGACCGTATTGTAAACCAGATGAATAATATAGTTGAAATAACAAGAGCTTATGTAGCTTAATTATTATATAGAGTATTAACAAATAATAATATAAAATTATGGCGAAATTGAATTTTGGTGGCGTTGAGGAGCAGGTAGTTACCCGCGCTGAGTTCCCATTGGAGAAAGCACAGGAAGTTTTGGCTAATGAGACAGTAGCAATTATTGGTTATGGTGTTCAAGGACCTGGACAGGCATTGAACCTTAAAGATAACGGTATAAAAGTAATTGTAGGACAGAGAAAAGGTTCAAAAACCTGGGATAAAGCTATAGCTGACGGTTGGGTTCCTGGAGAAACTCTTTTTGAGATAGAGGAGGCTTGTAAGAGAGCTACAATTATTGAGTATCTACTTTCAGATGCAGGACAGATTGCTGTATGGCCTACAGTTAAAAAACATCTTACCCCAGGTAAGGCATTGTATTTCTCACACGGTTTTGGCATTACATACAACGACCGTACAGGTATTGTTCCTCCATCAGATGTTGATGTTATCCTTGTTGCACCTAAAGGTTCAGGAACTTCTCTAAGACGTCTTTTCCTTGAGGGTAGGGGATTGAACTCTTCGTACGCAATTTATCAGGATGCTACCGGTAAAGCATACGACAGAGTAATTGCTTTGGGTGTTGGTATTGGTAGCGGTTACCTGTTTGAGACCACTTTCAAACGTGAGGTTTACTCAGATCTTACTGGTGAGCGCGGTTCTTTGATGGGTGCTATCCAGGGATTGTTTGCCGCACAGTATGAGACATTGAGAGAGAACGGACATACCCCTTCAGAGGCATTCAACGAGACAGTGGAGGAGCTTTCACAGAGCCTTATGCCGCTGATTGCAGAGAATGGTATGGACTGGATGTATGCAAACTGTTCTACTACCGCCCAAAGAGGTGCACTTGACTGGTGGAAGAAATTCCGCGATGCAACCAAACCTGTATTTACCGAACTTTACAATGAGGTGAAATGCGGTAACGAGGCCCAGATTTCAATAGACTCAAACAGCAAGCCAGATTACAGGGTAAAACTTGAGGCTGAGTTGAAAGAGATGCGTGAAAGTGAGATGTGGCAGGCTGGCGCAACAGTAAGGTCTTTGCGTCCGGAGAACAACTAACTATTTGGAACTGTAATGGACAATACACAATATTTTCCGCAATTGCACAAAATTTCGCAGGCAAAGATAACGTTGGGGGAGATCCTTTCCCCAACGCCTCTTGCCACAAATCCGTATCTGAGCGGCAAGTTTGGTGCGGATGTGATGTTGAAGAGGGAGGACTTGCAGATTGTACGCTCCTACAAGATCAGAGGCGCATACAACAAGATACGCAATCTGTCCCAGCAGCAGCGCCAGGCAGGCGTAGTTTGTGCAAGTGCCGGAAACCATGCCCAGGGAGTTGCATTTTCTTGCAACAAACTTGGAATCCAGGGTTATATCTACATGCCAAAGACCACTCCAAAGCAGAAGATTGAGCAGGTGAGGATGTTTGGCAACGGCAACATTGAAATTGTCCTTTATGGAGACAATTTTGATGAGGCAAATGACCAGGCAAAACAGTTTGCATCCCAGGAAGGAAAAACCTTCATTCCCCCTTTTGATGATCCTCAGATCATTGAGGGGCAGGCAACAATAGGGATGGAGATCCTTCATGACACCAAAGAGACAATAGACTATATCTTCATCCCTATAGGTGGAGGCGGACTTGCCTCAGGACTGGGGGCATGTATCAGACAGATGAGCCCGGGCACCAAACTGATTGGTGTGGAGCCGTCGGGAGCAAGTGGAATGAAAGAATCATTCAAGGCAGGAAAGGTTGTGGAACTCCCCAAGATTGACAATTTTGTTGATGGTGCTGCAGTGAGAAGGGTTGGGGACTATACATACAACATTTGCAAGGAGGTTCTCGATGACATTATCACTATTCCTGAGGGGGCTGTATGTTCAACTATCCTTGAGATGTACAACAAATGTGCAATTGTAGTTGAGCCGGCAGGTGCCCTTTCGGTTGCGGCCCTTGATTTTTACAAGGAGAAGATTGCCGGCAAGAATGTTGTATGTGTAATCAGCGGAAGCAACAATGACATTACCCGCATGGAGGAGATAAGGGAGAGGTCATTGCTTTACAGAGGATTGAAGCACTATTTCATTGTCCGTTTCCCGCAGCGTGCCGGAGCATTGAGAAGTTTCATTACAGACGTGGTTGGACCCAAAGATGACATTACACATTTCTCATACACTAAAAAGACAAGCAAGGAGAGGGGACCGGTAGTAATTGGAATTGAGCTTTCGCAGCCGGATGATTTCAATACCCTGGTGGCAAAGATGGAGGAAAACGGATTTGCATATGAGTATCTCAATGACAAACCTCATCTTTTTGAATTCCTTGTTTAACTTTAACTAAAACACACTTACACTTATGAGCGCAACTAAAGACTGGACAAATTTGTCCTTTTCATATTCCAAAACCAATACAGTACT
>JAFOER010000160.1 GCA_017380095.1 Bacteroidales bacterium | reverse complement strand
TACAAAGTTAGGTAAAAAATACCTACTCTACAACCTCTACAAGGTGGAAGTTTTCCACATTTGTACTTAGGGCAATGGTTCCTTCCACTTCCATTGTAAACTGCTTGGCCCTTTTGCCTTTAACTTTCAACAGCACCCCTTCTACCCCATCCATCGGTCCACCGTGAACCCTTACCTTGGTTCCTTGGGCCATATTAAGCTCTCCAGGGGCATAATAGATCTTGTCTATTGTATCATCTTCCACCACCTGTCTGAATTGCTCCATTTGCCTTTCAGGCACAATTATAGGAATATTCTTTCCATCCTGTTTTCTTGTAAGGTACTGCAAGTACTCTACCCCAAACTTGGCCTGCTGCAACTCCTCTTTTCTTGCATATACAAAAATAAGGCTGTTGATTGCAGGTACAGTCATTTTTCTTTTAATGCCCCTTATAACCTTCACTTCCTTCTTAAGGGGTACAAAAACCTCAATACCTTTGGTTGCAAGATAATCTCTGGCCACCAATTCCCTTTTATAGGTTGCACGCATTGCAAACCACTGGTATGGAGATTCTGCCATAGTCTCTATTTATCCAGTTGTTGGTATACAGAGTTCTGGCTCTTGAATTCAGGTACAATAGCTTTCATCTGTTTAACAGTCCCCATCTTGTCCATAGTTTTGGCCAAGCCTCTCAATATATCAAACTCCTCTACAATTGCCTTGTATGAATACTCCCTTACTTTGGCAACTGATATCTTCTTATGTCCGGTAGGGATAGTGTTCTCCTTGCTGTTGAGCAACTCCTCATAAAGCTTCTCACCAGGTCTTAGGCCAGTATATACTATCTTGATATCCTTGTCGGGCTCAAATCCCGCAAGTGAGATCATATTTCTTGCCAAATCTGCAATTTTCACAGGTCTACCCATATCAAATACAAAGATTTCATAACCCTCTCCCATGGTAGCAGCCTCAAGTACCAAGCGACAAGCCTCAGGGATAGTCATAAAGAATCTAATAATATCCTTATGTGTTACTGTTACAGGACCACCATTGATTATCTGTTCACGGAATCTTGGAATTACAGATCCGTTTGAGCCAAGGACATTTCCAAAGCGGGTAGTGATGAATTTGGTCTTTCCTACAATTTCTCCCGAGATGATTGCACGGCTCAGTGTCTGTACATAAATCTCTGCTAGGCGTTTTGAGCAACCCATTACATTTGTAGGATTAACTGCCTTGTCTGTAGAGACCATAACCATCTTCTCCACGCCATATTTCACAGCCATATCGGCCACATTTCGGCTACCAACCACATTGGCATTAATTGCCTCACAAGGATTGGCCTCCATAAGGGGAACGTGTTTGTATGCGGCAGCATGGAATACTATCTGAGGTTTGTAAGTATCAAATACCCTCTCTATCCTGGCTACATCCCTTACGTCGGCAATTACAAAATTGAATTTCTTGTTGAACTCTTCTGAAGAGAAACCCTCCTTACCTTTCTCCCTGTCAGTAAGTTCCAACTGTATATTGTGGAGCGGTGTCTCTGCACTGTCCAATACAATAATCTGTTCAATTGGGAAAGAACTTATGAGACGGGAGAGCTCGCTACCAATACTTCCTGCACCACCAGTTACAATAACCCTTTTGCCGGAAAGGAAACTGCTTATCTCCTCCATATTTATGGTAATCTCATCCCTGCCAAGCAAGTCCTCAATCTTAATCTCCCTTATCATATTGTGCATATTTCCGTCTTTAGGCATCTCATTAAGCTGAGGCATTACCATAACTTTAATATGCTTTTTCATACAGTACTCTATAAGCCTCTCCTTCTCCTCCAATGCATCTGATTGGGTTGGGAATACTACTGTATTTACATTCTTTTTCTCAATAACATCAACAAAATAATCAAAGCTGTCTATTGTGTATACAGAGAGTCCCTGAAGTTTGAGTTTTGTAATGCGGCTCTGCATTGTTATAAAGCCCATTATACGGTACTCTGCATGAAGATTCCTTGAGAGGAACGCAGATAGGGCAACAGATTTTGCCCCGTCGCCATATATGAGTACCCTCTTTGATGTCTTGTTGTTGCTGGCAAGGAAAAGCTCATATATGTATATAATGAACATCCTGAATGCAATGAGCAATGTGAGCGAACATACTATATCCGCCATCTGCGAGAAGAATATATTTACATTGCTGAAGGTGATACCTATCTGGTTCTTGAGCAATACATAAATTACCAGAAGGATAACACTCTTGAACACTACCGCCACAGATATCCTCATTACCTCTTGCATTGTTGTATGCCTCATAATTCCCCTGTAGGTTCCAAAGAGGAAAAATGTTCCTATACTTGTAACCAAAGAGAACAATGCTATATAGGCATATCTTGAGAATACCGGCTCACTTTTTACAAAGAAACCCAATACAAGATATACAGAGAGCGTTGCAAAAGTGGCAATAAATGAGTCTATCATCAGCACGCTCCATCGGCTGATGTATGGAGAATTTATTACCCTGCTTGATATTTTTTTGTATATATTCTTCATTCCTGAAAAGAACTATTTCATCTGGTTAATCATAGTGGTTATCATTGCTGCCAATGATGCTGTAGATGTTGCTATGCCCATAATTGCTGCAAGGCTCTGACCTCCCTGCTGCTTGTCTTTTGCAGGGATAATGATCTCAGTTCCAGGTTGTACCTTAAAGTTTTTGTCACCTTTGGTTGCTACAGATCCGTTCATGTGTACCATATAAACCTTTCTCTTTATACCCTCCTGAGTAACGCCACCGGCATTAGAAAGGTAGTAGTTCCATGATTTCTTAGGATCGTATGATACAGTGTTAGGGAACAATACAGCGCCAGAAATCTTAACTGTACTGTTATATTTTGGTACAGAGATAATGTCACCCTCCCTCAATACCACATCCGAAATTGAACCAGGATTTGCAAGGGCTTTCTCCATATCAATTGCTACTGTGTAGTTCTCACCTATCTCCAATGAATCTACTGCAGTTGAGTCACTTGCCTGTTTCTTTGCAATCTCCATTGCTACCTTCAGGCGGTCGAACTCCTCTTTGGTAAGGGTTCTGGTAAGTTTTGCACCTTTAATATAAGCATCTTTTGTAAAGCCCTGCGCACGGCCAACCACGTCGCTCAATCTTACGGTGCTCTTCTCAACTACGTATGTACCAGGATAGTTTACCTCACCCTCAACTGTTACAGCCTGCTGCTCCTTGTATGAAGGGTTTTTGCGTACAAATACAATGTCAAACGGTTCAAGCACTACATCTGCATCTGCCGGGTTCTTAAGGAGGTTGTAGTGCATTACCTCAGCTACAACATCTGTAGGTTTTACATCCTCTGCAGCCACACTGAAGTTTCTGCGGGCAACCTCAACTTTTGCAAGGGTTGCAGCCTCTGTAAGTCCACCTGCCATAAGGATAAGGTCTCCAATAGTCATACCTTTGCGGTACTCAAACACATTCTCCTCACCTTTATAGTTCATCTGTCCGGTAGGATTGTTTACCTCACCATAAATTTTTACTGTAAGTTCAGGTTTCAATGAGTCTATTGCAAAGATCTGTACCGAATCGTCTGCTGCCAATGCAATGTTCTGTTTTCCAATGATTACATCCTGAACGTTGAAAGATACCTGCTCCTTATTGCGGTTCTCGCCCAATCTTACAATGAAACCTTTCTCTGTATGGGCATCATCCCTCAAACCGCCTGCAGCCTGGATCAACTGTTTTAGGTTTGTAGTGTTGCCACCTATTGCGTAAGTTCCAGGGCGCCAAACTGCTCCAGCAATCTTAACCCTGTTGCGGAACTGCTCCTCATTCTTGTTTACGGTAATTACATCACCGTCTTTTACTTCAAATGAAGCGTACTGCTCTGCCATTACATCAAATGACTCACCGGTTGCACCGTTTGAAGCGTCTGATGCTATGCGGTCTACATGTACCTTCTGTGCAAATGCTGCATCAGAGAAACCGCCTGCATACATAAGCACTTTATCCAATGTCTCGCCAGGTTTTACCTCATATTTCATTGGGCGTTTTACTCCACCCATAACGGTAACAACTCCAGAATATGGAGCTACTGAGATAACGTCATTGTCCTCAAGTTTAACGTTACTGTTGAAGGTTCCTTTTACAATAAACTCATAAAGGTCGAACGAGCTTACAAGTTTGCCGTTTCTGAAGAGGTTTATCTGACGGATTGTACCCAAATCGTTAGGGCCTTCTGCCAGATACATTGCACTTGCAATTGTTGAAAGGGCAGGAAGGGTATAGCTTCCAGGTTTCTCTACGTCACCCACTACATTTACTGTAACGGTCTTGGTCTTGCCAAGTGCAAGTTTTACGTATGTGGTTGGCTCTTCCTGTGCAATACCGCTGTAGATTTTGCTCAAATATGATTTAAGGGATTTCTCTGCTTTCTCCACACTCTGGCCAGCAAGGTATACCGGGCCAAGGTTAGGGATATTTACAGAACCGTCGGGAGAAATGGTTGTGGTAATGTTGGAGATAACGTCTCCCCAAATGTCTATTACCACCTCGTCTCCTGCAGAGAGTTTATAGTTGCTTGGAGTAGGAATATTGTAGCTTGGTACAAAGTTCAGATTTTTGTTCTTGAAGATATTGTGGCCGTAGATAAGGTCTGCACCATGCATCAGCTGCGGCATCTGCATGAAAGGCATACCCATCTGGTTTGCCCCCATCTGACCCATCTGCGCCATTGGGTTGTTCTGGTCTGCTCCCATCTGCCCGGCAACACCATAGTTCATCATCATCTGATGCTGTTGCTGCTGCATCATCTGCTGCTGTTGCATTGCAGATGCATTGCGGTCGATTCCCTGCTGCTTCTGGTCCTTGTTTGTACCCTGGTTTCCCTTGTTGTTGTACTGGTTCATCATTGCCTCAATCTGGGCGTCTGAGTAGCCCTGCTGTTTTGCAAGCTGCTTTGCCAGTTCAATATCTGTAGCACTCTGGGCGTTAACAAAATTGGCTGCAAAAGCCAAACCTAAAACCAATAAAAATCTCCTTACTCTCATTATTTTGTCTTTGTTTGGATACACTAATTCATAATATCTTGCAAAGATACTTATTAAACTGATATTTACAAATTAAAAAACGGCCAGGGTAATTATAAAAAGAAGACGATCCATCCATGAATCATCTTCTTTTAACAAACACTTTTTAAAATAACAAGCAGCTGAAGAGAGGGCTGATCCGTGGGGTATTGTTGATGATGTTGATTGTTGGGTTACGCCCCTCCACAGCTGCACTGCAAAAGTAGCTTGGGGCGTCAGGCGATGCAAATTTTTCAACCTTACAGAAGGAGGATTTTTCTCTTTTTGGCAAAAATGGGAGACTCAACGAAGAATTTGCCTTTTTGGCGGAAATCAGAATAAAAAAAAAGAGCTCTGCAATAATTGCAGACCTCCAAAACACTTAAAATACACTATGAAAAACTATTATTTGACTTCATTAGTCGTGGGAGCAACAGGATTCGAACCTGTGACCCCCTGCTTGTAAGGCAGGTGCTCTAAACCAGCTGAGCTATGCTCCCGAATTAATTATGTATAAAAGAACTTTGATTTTTGTGGGAGCAACAGGATTCGAACCTGTGACCCCCTGCTTGTAAGGCAGGTGCTCTAAACCAGCTGAGCTATGCTCCCTTTCGTTTGGGATTGCAAAGGTAGACATTATTTTTTAATCTGCAAATTTTTCTGCAAAAATTTTTAAAATATTTTCAATTTGCCTATATCCCAATTTTTGCCTACCTTAGCACTTTAATATGTACGCGTACGTGCGCGTGAGGCCAGTTTTAGGATAAAACTTTAAAAACTAAATATTTATGATTTCATTCTTTGGTGCCGGAAATGGTACGGTAATAGCTGTTAAGGCTAAAGAGATGCTTTCTGCAGAAAATATTTCTGCCCTTGGGTGGCTTTTTGGCAATGCCACACAGTTGGAAGGTGCTTCTGTAGAGGGCAAGTTTATTGGTCCAAGACGCGAGATGATTACTCCGTGGAGTACTACTGCGGTGGAGATTACCCAGAACATGAACATCCAGGGTATTGAGCGTATTGAGGAGTTCTTCCCTACACAGGAGGAGGATCCGCAGTACGACAAGATGCTCCAGCGTTTTTACAAAGGTTTGGACCAGGAGATTTTTACCATAGACAAACAGCCGGATCCGGTTATTTATATAGAGGATTTTGAGAGTTACAACAAGCAGGAGGGTCTTGCCCTCAACCCTGAGGAGATTGAGTACCTTAAAGGTTTGAGCAAGAAACTTGGCCGCGGCCTTACAGACAGTGAGGTGTTCGGTTTCTCACAGGTTAACAGTGAGCACTGCCGCCACAAGATTTTTGGTGGTGTGTTCATCATTGACGGCAAGGAGATGGAGAGCTCTTTGTTCAACATGATCAAAAAGACCTCAAAAGAGAATCCTAACCTTATTGTAAGTGCATATAAAGACAACTGTGCGTTCCTTGAGGGTCCTAAGGTGGCAATGTTCCACCCAACCAGCGGAAGCAAACCTTCTGAGTTTGTTGCAAGGGAGGCCGAGACAGTTATCTCACTTAAGGCAGAGACCCACAACTTCCCTACCACAGTTGAGCCGTTCAACGGTGCAGCTACCGGCAGCGGTGGAGAGATCCGCGACCGTATTGCAGGTGGTAAGGGTAGCTTCCCGATAGCAGGTACCGCTTGTTATATGACATCATACCCAAGATTCAACGAGGGTGTTGAGGCAACCGCAGGCATCAACCCTGCATTGAGCACCCAGGCTGGCAAAGGAGCAGCTGACCTTTCAGATGCTTCTTGTGCTGCAGCTATGGCTGTTGAGCGTGACTGGGAGAAGACCCCTGCCCGCCCTTGGTTGTACCAGAGCCCACAGGAGATCCTAACCAAGGCTTCTAACGGTGCTTCTGATTTTGGTAACAAGTTTGGCCAGTGTATCATTTGCGGTAGCCTTCTTACCGCAGAGTTTGACGGTACCCGCGCAGACGGCAAAGGCCAGCTTCCTGGCCCTAACGTAGCCCCTGCAAGAAAATTCGGTTTTGACAAGGTTATCATGCTTGCCGGCGGTGTAGGTTACGCAAAGAAACGCGACGCTTTGAAGGAGACTCCTGCAATTGGAGACAAAGTTGTACTTCTTGGTGGTGACAACTACCGTATTGGTATGGGTGGTGGCGCTGTAAGTAGCGTTGATACCGGCCAGTATGCAAATGCTATTGAGTTGAATGCTATCCAGCGTTCCAACCCTGAGATGCAGAAGAGGGCTTACAATGCTATCCGCGCCGTTGCTGAGAGCGACAACAATACTATTATAAGTGTACACGACCATGGTGCAGGCGGTCACTTGAACTGCTTGTCTGAGTTGGTGGAGGAGACTGGTGGAAATATTGATATCAGCAAGCTTCCTGTCGGTGACCCTACCCTTTCACTTAAAGAGATTATCGGGAATGAGAGCCAGGAGAGAATGGGTTTGGTTATGCAGGAGAAGGATATTGAGGAGTTGAAGGCTATTGCAGACCGCGAGCGTTCTCCTATGTATGTGATTGGTGAGACTACAGGCAAACATAACTTCACTTTGCGCAATGAGAAAACTGGTGAGGCTGCAATTGACCTTGAGATGAAGGATATGTTCGGCAGCGCACCTAAGACTTATATGAAGGACAATACTGCCGAGTACAGCTTTGCTCCTCTTGCTTATGATCCTGCCAAATTTGAGTATTACCTTGGCCAGGTGCTTCAGCTTGAGAGCGTTGCTTGTAAGGACTGGTTGACCAACAAGGTTGACCGCTCGGTTACAGGTCTTATTGCAGGCCAGCAGACTTGCGGTGAGATACAGTTGCCTTTGAACAACCTTGGTGTTACCGCTATAGGTTATAATAATAAGGAGGGTATTGCTACCTCTATGGGCCACGCCCCTATGGTGGCTTTGGCAGACAGTGCTGCCGGCTCAAGAATGGCTATCTCCGAGGCTCTTACCAACGTGGTGTGGGCTCCGTTGAAAGATGGTATTAAAGGTGTTTCTTTGAGCGCCAACTGGATGTGGCCTTGCCGCAACGAGGGTGAGGATGCACGTCTGTTCAAGGCTGTTAAGGGTGCGAGTGATTTTGCATGTGCCCTTGGCATCAACATCCCTACCGGTAAGGACAGTATGAGTATGACCCAGAAGTACCCAGATGGCGAGAAAGTTCTTTCTCCAGGTACCGTTATCATCTCTACCGTAGCACCTGTGGAGGATATCAACAAGATTGTACACCCTGTTCTTGAGAATAATCCCGACAGTTCTTTGTTGTACATTCCTTTCGTGAACAGTGCTGCTTCTGCAGGTTTGGGTGCAGGCAAGGAGTCTTTCCCTCTTGGCGGTTCCGCTTTTGCACAGATCATTGACCAAGTGGGCAATGTGGTTCCTGATGTTGAGGATCCTGCTTACTTCGGTGCTGCGTTTGCTGCTGTTCAGGAGCTTGTCGGGAAGAACCTTGTGCTTGCAGGACACGACATTTCTGCGGGTGGTTTGGTTACTGCTGCTTTGGAGATGTGTTTTGCTAATGTGAACGGCGGTTTGGCTATCAATGCCAGGGCTTTGCAGATGATTGCAGAGGCTTGGGAGGGCAAAGGTGTTGCTGATGCTGCGTTCAAGGCTATGTTCTCTGAGACTCCTGGTGTTCTGGTTCAGGTGGCTAATGAGTCGCTTGATGCTGTGATGGGCGTGATGGAGAATGCCGGTGCTAAAGCATTTGTTATTGGTAATTATCTTCCTGCTCGTAAGGTGGTTATTACCGGTATGGGTGCTGCTGATGCTGTTTCTTTGGATATTGATGCTTTGAGGGATATCTGGTTCAAGACTTCGTATTTGTTTGATATACGTCAGGTTGGCGAGAAGTGTGCTAAGGAGCGCTTCCAGAATTACAAGAACCAGCCGCTTGTTTACAAGTTCCCTGAGGGCTTTACAGGTTCTGTTTCTGCTTATGAGGGTGCCGCTTCTTCGGCTGACGGTTCTGCCGCTTTGGCTCCTGCGGCTGATGCTCCAATTGCTGCGATTATCCGTGAGAAGGGTTCTAACGGTGACCGTGAGATGGCTTGGGCGCTTCACCTTGCAGGTTTCAGGGTTAAGGATGTGCATATGACCGACCTGATTGCCGGCCGCGAGACTCTTGAGGAGGTTAAGATGATTGTGTTTGTGGGTGGTTTCTCTAATGCCGATACTCTTGGTTCTGCCAAGGGTTGGGCTGGTGCATTCCTTTACAATGCCAAGGCTAAGGCTGCCCTTGATGCTTTCTACGCACGTGAGGATACAATGAGTTTGGGTATCTGTAACGGTTGCCAGCTGATGGCTGAGCTTGGTTTGCTTACCCCTACTGCACGCGAGCTTTCTCCTAAGATGGTTCACAACAACTCGCATAAGTATGAGAGTGCGTTTGTGGGTGTGTCTATTGAGGAGAGCCCTTCTATCATGCTCCGCTCGCTTTCAGGCAGCAAACTTGGTATCTGGGTTGCCCACGGTGAGGGCAAGTTCTCGTTCCCTGCAGGTATGGACAATGTGGTTGTTGCTGCACGTTACAACTATAACGCCTACCCTGCAAACCCTAACGGTTCTCCAGAGGGTATTGCCGGTGTCTGCAGCATGGACGGCCGCCACTTGGCAATGATGCCTCACCCAGAGCGCTGCTTGCGCCCTTGGAACTGGGCCCACTACCCTGCTGAGCTCCGCACCCAGGAGATCACTCCTTGGATTGAGATGTTTGTTAATGCGCGTAAGTGGTGCACACTGTGACGTTGTCTTCGTGTACAATTTACTCATTATTAAATATTTAAAAAACTGGAAAAGTAATTTTCCAGTTTTTTCTTTATAGCACCACCGCCGGAATAAAGCATCTCCGGCGGTTACAGAACAAACACAGCGGGGAGCTCTTTGTAGGGGCTCCCCGCTGCGTTTGCCTGTTGCTTTGAGTCATAATTTAAAACATTGTTTGACAAACTTATAATCTACATGAAGTACAGATGCTATATATAACATAGGTGCATTTGTGGAATGCTTGAGTTCTACAATAAGATTTACCAATTCTTCTTTAGAAAGATTATTAATCATTTTTCCATCCAGGAGTCTATTGACTTCCGATGACAGCTTTTCCAACGTACAAATTTCCCACTTGGATTTTTCTGGTATAACTTTAGAGAAAGATACGGGGTTATTGTTCATGAAGATCAGGAATTCTTTAAAGTTGTTGAAGAATTTATCTACTAGAGTGGTATCCACTTTTATTGCTTCCTTAATTCTTTTGGCAAGGACTGGATCAATGTGTGTTCGTTTATCATCATCGGGAAAATGGAATAAAACAGAATTCCATTTATAATCCTCAACATGTATAACCATTCCGGCTTTCTGAGGATTTTGCAAGATATATGCAGATGACTCCAACATCCATTCTTCAGTTCGTTTGCATGCACTTGAAAAAGGTGTTGCAAAAACTTTATTGCTATTCTTGTATTTTCTGTTGTACCATCTCGAATAACTTTTGAGAGCCTCACGCATAAACAATGTGACGCATGATGTTTCTATTAAAAAATGTGCATGATTACCCATTAATGCGTATTCGAGAATCCTGGTATTGTAAATCTGCGCATACTTATACATCTTTCTTAACAGTTGAAGATTATCTTCATCATCATAAAAAACCGTATATCTTCCATTGGCTCTGAAGTACACATGCATTATCCCTTCTTGTTCCCTCTTCTCTTTTCTCATTTTTTTATTGCAAGTTACCATAGATTATTTGGAAACTAGGCATAAAAAAGAAAAAATTGCAGTACACAGAGACGTCGTCTTTGTGTACAATCTACTGTTTTACAGATGTTTGCTATTTTTAAAAAGAGCAAAATGTAAACTTTTTCTAATTTTGGCATTGATAATCATCATATTGTACACAAAGACAACGTCTCTGTGAAAAATTTGTTAACTTTACAAAAACACGCACTATGAAGAAGTTACCTAAGATTTTCGTACTGGATACGAATGTTATCCTGCATGATCACCGTGCAATCTATAATTTTCAGGAAAATGATCTTGTGATACCGTTGGCAGTGCTTGAAGAAGTAGACAAGTTCAAATATGGTAATGATATCATAAATTATAATGCCCGTGAATTTGTAAGGACAATAGATGAAATTTCAGATGCCCGTCTTTTTAATGGTCACGGATTCCCTCTGGGGAAAGGGCGTGGAACGCTTACCATTACAGTTAACAGGGAGTTCCCTAAAGATTTGCTTAGCATTTTTAAGGAGGATACGCAGGACCACAGGATTCTGGCTACTGCTATCTGGTATAAACACAACTATGGCGACCGTGTGGTTGCTCTTGTTACTAAGGATGCAAACCTGAGGATGAAGGCCAAAGCCATTGGAATGTTTGTACAAGATTATCTTACAGACCATCTTAAAACAGACAATATCTCCAATTCTGAGAAAAGGGTTATTGCAGCAAAAGGGGTGGATTCAAAAATTCTTAAAGAACTCAAGGAGAATCCGTCGGGAGTAAAATTGGAAAAATTCAGATATAAAACACCTCCATGTAACCAGCTGTACAGGTTCAAGACTGAGGATAATGAGGTAATTTTGGGCAGGTATCAACAGAGTACACAGTCGATTGTGGAGGTGGTTCCAAGAGGCGCCTACGGAATTTCACCACGCAACGAAGAGCAGGCATTTGCAATGGATGCCATACTTAATCCCGACATAAAATTAGTGGCCATTACAGGAACAGCAGGCACAGGAAAAACACTTTTAGCATTGGCTGGAGCACTTGCACAAACAGACATATACGACCAGATACTACTCGCCCGTCCGGTTATACCATTGAAGAATCAGGAAATTGGATTCCTTCCGGGCGATCCTAAAGAGAAGATTGGTCCTTATATGCTTCCATTATATGATAACCTGGCAGTAATAAAGAAGAATTTCCGCGAAAGCAGCAAAGAAAATATTAAGATTGAAGATATGCTCCGAAGGGAAAAACTTCTCATTTCGCCACTGGCATATATCCGAGGACGTTCACTATCCAATGTATTTTTTATAATAGATGAGGCTCAGAATCTTACCCCTCACGAGGTAAAAACCATCATTACCCGTGCAGGTGAAGGGACTAAAATAGTATTCACGGGAGATGTATTCCAGATAGACCAACCTTACCTGGACGCTTGGTCAAACGGACTCACCCACCTGAGTGAAAAACTCTATGGCGAAAACCTATTTGCCCACATAAATCTCGTAAAAGGCGAGCGCAGCGAATTGAGTGAGTTGGCTGGTAAGAGACTGTGACGTTGTCTTCGTGTATATATTGCTGATAATCAGCAATATATTTTTTAGAAGTTAACAACTTCTAAAAATCAATTATCTGAAAATCAGATAATTGTACACGAAGACAACGTCACAGTTACAAAAAAAAACTCCTCCCGCAGGGGAGGAGCTTTTTTTTTATGGGGTAGTTGAATTATTTCTGCGCATTGTGTTTGATTGCAGCCTGAGCAGCAGCTAGGCGTGCAATTGGAACGCGGAATGGAGAACATGAAACGTAGTTCATGCCAGCCAAGTGACAGAACTCAACTGAGTCTGGGTCACCACCGTGCTCACCACAGATACCAACTTTAAGTTTAGCGTTAGTTGATCTACCGCCTTTGATACCCATCTCAACAAGTTTACCAACTGAAGCTCTATCCAAAGTCTGGAATGGGTCAGCAGGAAGGATCTTCTTGCCAAGGTAATCACCCATGAAACCACCGATATCGTCACGAGAGAAACCGAAGGTCATCTGAGTAAGGTCGTTAGTACCGAATGAGAAGAACTGTGCAGTCTTAGCCATCTCGTCAGCAAGGATAGCAGCTCTAGGGATCTCAATCATAGTACCGTATAGGTAAACGATCTTAACACCGTGCTCAGCCTCAACAGATGCGTGTACTCTGTCGCAAAGCTCTTTCTGGAAATCAAGCTCTTTAACTGAAACAGTTACTGGAACCATGATCTCTGGCTGTGGTTTGAAGCCCTCTTTCAACAACTCAGCAGTTGCAGTGAAGATAGCGTGGAACTGCATCTCTGAAATCTCAGGATAAGTTACACCAAGACGTACACCACGGTGACCCATCATAGGGTTAACCTCGTGTAGAGCCTCACCACGTTTTCTGATATCCTCTGGAGTGATACCGAACTCTGCAGCCATCTCCTCAATCTTCTCTTTAGTCTGAGGAACGAACTCATGCAAAGGTTGGTCAAGAAGACGGAAGGTAACAGGCATACCGTCAAGAACTTTCATAGTACCCTTAACAGCCTCTTTAACGTATGGCTCAAGCTCAGCAAGTGCCTGACGTCTCTCAGCCTCAGAGTTAGAAAGGATCATCTTACGAAGTTTTGAAAGTGGAGCCTCTGAGTTCTCACCGTAGAACATATGCTCGATACGGAACAAACCGATACCCTCTGCACCGAAGTTGATAGCAGTCTGTGCATCTTTAGGGTTATCAGCGTTTGTACGAACGCCCAATACTCTATATTTGTCAACGATCTTCATGTACTCAACGAAACGTGGGTTCTCTGAAGCGTCCATTGTATCAATAGCTACATCATAAACATAACCTTTGCTACCGTTCAATGAGAAGATGTCACCCTCATTGTAAACTTTCTCACCGATAGTCAAAGTTCTGTTCAACATGTTGATGTGTAGAGCGTCGCAACCTACGATACAGCATTTACCCCAACCGCGTGCAACAAGAGCAGCGTGTGAAGTCATACCGCCACGAGCAGTCAAAAGACCGTCAGCAGCACGCATACCCTCAACGTCCTCTGGGTTAGTCTCCTCACGAACAAGGATAACTTTCTCTTTTCTTGCAGCAGCCTCAACAGCCTCCTCAGCGGTGAATACGATCTTACCTACAGCACCACCAGGACCAGCAGGAAGACCCTGTGCAATTACAGTACCTTTCTTCTCTGCAGCTGGGTTAAGGATTGGGTGAAGAAGCTCGTCCAACTGAGCAGGAGCAACACGCATTACAGCAGTCTTCTCGTCGATAAGACCCTCTGCAAGCATATCCATAGCCATATTCAAAGCAGCAAGACCTGTTCTCTTACCAACGCGGCACTGAAGCATCCAAAGCTTGCCGTCCTGGATAGTGAACTCGATATCCTGCATATCGTGGAAGTGAGCCTCAAGGTTCTGCTGGATCTGATCCAACTCCTTGTAGACCTCTGGCATAGCAGTCTCCAAAGAAGCAAGGTTCTTGTTGTGCTCGTTCTTTGTAGCCTCGTTCAATGGGTTAGGTGTTCTGATACCTGCAACAACGTCCTCACCCTGAGCGTTGATCAACCACTCACCGTAGAACTTGTTCTCACCTGTAGCAGGGTTTCTTGAGAAAGCAACACCGGTAGCTGAGTTGTCACCCATGTTACCGAATACCATTGACTGAACGTTTACTGCAGTACCCCACTCGTCAGGAATACCCTCAATTCTTCTGTATGCAATAGCTCTCTTACCGTTCCATGATTTGAAAACGGCACCGATACCGCCCCAAAGCTGCTCGTAAGCATCGTCTGGGAATGGTTTGCCAAGCTCCTGTTTTACTCTAATCTTGAAATCCTCGCAAAGCTGCTGCAAGTCCTCAGTTGTAAGGTCTGTATCAGATGCATAGCCTTTCTCTTTCTTAACTTTGGCAAGCATTCTGTCCAACTGAACTCTGATACCGTTACCCTCCTCAGGCTCGATACCCTCAGCTTTCTCCATTACAACGTCTGAATACATCATGATCAAACGTCTGTAAGCATCATAAACAAAACGAGGATTACCGGTTTTAGCGATAAGGCCAGGGATAGTAGCAGAACATAGACCAATGTTAAGAACGGTCTCCATCATACCAGGCATTGAACTTCTTGCACCTGAACGGCAAGAAACTAGAAGCGGAGCATTAGGATCACCGAATTTCATACCCATGATCTCCTCAGTAGCAGCCAAAGCAGCATTCACCTCAGCCTCAAGCTCCTTAGGATAGTTACATCCGTTCTTGTAGTACTCTGTACAACAATCAGTTGTAATTGTAAAACCTGCAGGAACAGGAATTTCCAATTTACACATCTCAGCAAGGTTTGCACCTTTACCGCCAAGAAGATTTCTCATGCTTCCATCGCCGTCGGCAGTTTTACCACCAAAACGATAAACTCTTTTGATTTCTGACATAATCTGTAAATTAAATATTGTTGGTTTAATAAATAGTCATCTTAAAAAAGCACTGGGCACATTTTTTTTTGACGCTACAAAAATATATAATAATTTGCAAAAAAAAGAGGGCCAAACCCTCTTTATTTCAATAAATTTTCACTATATAAAAACTGCCTTCTCTTCCAGGCAGTTCCACTCCCCTCTTCCCCGACAGTCCTCTCACCACCCTTCCCCGACAATTTTCACTTCCAGTCACCTCTGCTACCCCCTCTTCCCCGACAGTTTCTACCGCCAGTCACCCGGGCGGTTCCAGCCAACCGGAATCTCCAGGCGGGCGAGGTTCTCCAGAAGCTTGTCGCGGGTGGAAGCGGCATCATCCGCAACCCCCTGCTTCCCCTCATAAAGTGAATAGTTGCCACGGAGGGAACTCTCTGTCATATTGGGCATTATAACATTTGCGCCGGCAAGAAGAGCCATCTCCCTGCCGTCGGGATGAAGAACCTGAAGAGCCGTTGTGGCGGCAATGTTTATGTGCGGCATAAGGATCCTCAAGCGGGCCACCATATCAATGCACAGATCCAGCAGCTCCGCGTTGGAAAGGTTCCAAAAATCGCCCCTCGGCTGCATCGCAAGCTGGCGCAGATGCTCAGGAAGAGTGGTTAGCGAAGGCTCCTTCCACCAGGCTACAATCTGCCCCAACGGGGTATCCTTGTGAGGGATGTACGGACCCATTCCAACCATATCAACCTGCAGATCCTTAAGGAATTGCAGGTCCTCCTCCAGATGCGCATGAGTCTGGAACGGCAGCCCTATCATAATCCCGCTGCCCAGAAGATACCCCTCCGACTTCAGGTCATGAAGGGCCTGCAGACGCCTCTGGTAGGAATGCATCTGTGCCTCACTGCAAGCTGCCCCCCTCTCCGGCATTGGCTGCTGCGTATTGTGAGCGGTCTCCTGCGCACTGCCGGTAAGGGCAAACCCAGGATGAATCTTCTCATAAAGATCACGGTTTGAGGCCTCTATGCGGAGAAGATATCGGGAAGCACCGGCATTTTTCCACTCCCGGTACACCTCCCTGCTCTGCTCCCCAAGGGAGAGGGTAATGCCCAGATTGTTGGTGTTGGCACAAGAAGCTCCCCCCGGCTGTAACCTCCTTATCTGATACAACAGCCTGGTAATCCGCTCGATAAATGCGCTGTCCGAGCGCTCGCCACCCTGGATTGCGATTGATCCGTAGCCGGCATCAAGGGCAAACTGCGCCTCCTGCAGCACCTGCTCATCCGTCATCTCATACCTCTGCACATTGCAGTTGCCACCCCTGATGCCGCAATAAAGGCAATTCTTGCGGCACTTGTTGGAAATCTCAATCAATCCCCTGAAATACACCTCCGGCCCCCTGTGCTTGAGCTTGAGCGCAAGCGCTTCCTCGTGACGTCGTCTTCTTGTACAATCCACTGTAAATCAACTGTTTAATTTTTCAACTATTTTATATATGAATTTTTAAAACCTTGTAAATCAACTACTTGTTAAAGAAGACGACGTCACCTAAAATGTGGTTGACGTGGGCTATGCACATGCCGTAGTTGGTTACGGGGATGCCGGCGGAGATGATGCGACGGAGGCGGTTGGCGAGCTGACGTCGGGTGACCATACAGCCGCCACACTGCAGGGCAAGGGCAAAGGTGCCAAGTTCCTCAGCAGAAGGGAGTTCGTCAAGGCCGCTCACAAAGGTAAAGTTGAGTTTGCCTCCGCAACGTTTCTGAAGCATGGCAGGAATCTTCACACGCCCGATATCCTCGCAGGAGGTGTGGTGGGTGCAGGACTCCAGCACAAGAACCTTGTCGCCGTCCTTAAGGGTGTCAATTGCCGCAGCACCTTTAAGATACTCGTCAAAAGGGCCTTTGGCACGGGCCATCAGCACGCTGAAACTGGTAAGCGGAATGCCGGCCGGCACCATTTGCGAAACCTGCTTGAAAACCTGGCTGTCGGTAACAACCATCTTCACAGGAGCCGCTCCCCCACTCGGGCAGGAGGTTGCAAAATCCGCGGCGGAGCATTGTGCAGTGCGTTGCTCAGAAGATTTGTCGGGAAGAACATTCTGGAAATACCCCGGCAGCTGCTGAGGTTGGAGGACGGTGGCAATGCCGCCGTTATCCAGGATGTCGCGGATGGCCATCACCTGCGGCAAAATGAGTCGCCCGGCAGGAGCCTCAGAATCTATAGGGCAAACAAGCACAATGTTATCTCCCAGTTCCACAAGGCCTTGCATAATTGTACGTTCCGCATTGGCAGAGGTGCTCAGCCCCTTGATCATAAACGAAACCAGCATCTCAACTGCCTCCTGCTGCTCGGCCTCGGAGGTCATATTGCAAGAAAATTCCACCACGTCGCATCCGTAAATATTGGTAAGATCGCCTGCCACACCGCAATCGAGCGGCACTATATCCGACTGATTATGAACCATTACCACCGGCACATCAAGTTCCTTGAACTTTGCCATAAGATCCTTTTCCTCCTTCCCGACAAAATTTCCGGTAAACAGCAGCAACGCCATATCTACCTCCTCAATGAGCTTGAGGCTCTTGTCCACCCTCATTGCTCCAACATCACCCTCATCATCAATACCCGCAGTATCAATTAGTTGCACCGGCCCAAGATCCGGAATCTCCATCCTCTTCTTTACCGGATCTGTTGTTGTTCCCGGCTGAGGTGAGACAATCGCAAAATTTTGACCCAAAAGAAGGTTGATCAGTGAACTTTTTCCTGCATTTCGCCTTCCAAATATACCTATATGCTTAATATTCATTTTTAAATGTTTTAATTTACAAATATAATATTTGTATCGGATAACAAATAGAGGGCCGGAACCGATAAATTGATTATTTTTACGCAAAAATCACAAACTCACAATTACTGCAATGAATTTCACCGGAATAATAGTAGGATTGGCAACCTTCCTAATCATAGGACTCTTCCACCCCATAGTAATAAAAGCAGAATATTATCTTGGCACCCGATGCTGGTGGATGTTCCTTGTAGCTGGGTTTGCATTTTGCGCACTCTCAATCCTGGCAGCAAACTTCACTGTGTCAACCATTTTGGGAGTAACGGCATTCTCATCATTCTGGAGCATTCTGGAAATATTTGAACAAAGGGACCGCGTAAAGAAAGGGTGGTTCCCCAAAGGCCCCGGACATAAAGAGTAGCTGGGGCCCGGCTGGTGTGCAGACTGGCAGGTCTGCGGACTGGCGGATCTGCGCCCAGCATTCTGCTGCTCCAAAGCAGCGTAAATTTACCCCCATTTCTTTTTTCAAAAATTGCTGATTCCAAAAAAAGAAAAACTTTTTCACAAATTTCTTTTTTTGGCAGGCTCTTCCATGCCCTCCACCATATATTTGTGCCGCAGGTTGCATTCTTCCGCGACGGGGTTCTGCGACGAGGTTATGCGACGAGGTTCTGCGACGAAAATGGTATTTTCCTGCGCGGAACGGGATACCACCCGCCTGCCGAAGTAGAAAATGTTTGTTTAACCCCAAAAATATTTAAAGTATGAAAAAGTTTTCTTTGAGCAGGGAGTTTTGGCGTGACACTTTGTGGTTTGCAGCCGCCTTGGCGATATTTTACCTGGTGTACATCATTATTGCCTACTGGCCCAACATAGTGGAAGGGTTCAACCGCGGCTGGAGTGGGCAATAGCCCATGCCCCCTATTTTATATAAAGTGCAAAATCCCTACCTTTGCCGACGCAAGAGATAATTTCTTGCAGTAATTTTATACGCATACAATGGCAAGAGAAAAAGCATCAGGTTCAAGGGGTAAATCTCAGGGCAGAGCAGCGGCACGAGAGAATCGCGGCAGGGCAGCTTCAAGGGAAGAGCGCAGAAGAACAGATTCAAGAGAGAATCGTGGTAAAGGTGAGGCACGCGGCAGAGCGGCTTCCAGAGAGATGACCTGGGAGAGAACCGGAGAGAATTCAAGAGACAACAGCAAAGCAAGATCAAGGGGCGCAGCTAAGGGTATGGCTGGCGGTTCATTGACAGGTCCTAAGAAGAAAGAGGTAAAACTTAATCCCGACAAATTGAGCAAGGCGACAGCCAGAGCTAAGAAGATGGCGGAGGCTGCCAGAATGGCAGATGAGTTTGCATATGCAGTGAGGGCAGCAGGGATGTTCGGAGCGTCGGCATCTGAGACTGCAGCGGAACTGGAGGCAATGAACGCGCAGAGGGCAGCTGCGGAAGCGACAGCAGCAGTACAGGCGGAAGCTGCAGAAAGAGCGAAAGTGGCAGAAAGAGCACCGGCAGCTACAGAAGCGAATGAAAGAGCAGCAGAAGAGATAGCAGCAGAAACAGTCGAACCAACTGTAATTGAAACTGAAGCAGAACCAGCTGAACCTGCAATAGCAGAGACTACAACCGAGGCTGACGAGGCAACCGCAACCGCAACCGCAGCAACCGAAACCGAAACAGCAGCCGAATCAGCCGAAGCAGCCGCAGAAGCCGCAGAAGCATCAGAGCCGCAGGTGCCTACGTTCCAGGAGCTGGGGCTGAACAGCTATATAGTTAAGGCTATCAGCGAGATGGGGTTTGAGAGGCCTACACCGGTGCAGGCGAGGATTATCCCTACCCTGCTTGCGGAGGAGGGTGACATTGTTTGTCTTGCGCAGACAGGTACCGGAAAGACCGCAGCGTTCGGACTCCCTTCGCTGGAGAGGATTGTGGCCCACAATATGGAGCGTTATCCGCAGGTGCTTGTCCTCAGTCCTACCAGAGAGTTGTGCAGGCAGATCTCGCAGGATTTGAAGAATTACTCAAAGTACCTGAATGATTTGTGCATTGTGGATGTTTATGGCGGTGCCGGCATTGAGATGCAGATTAAGGCGCTCAAGAAGATTCCGCACATTGTGGTGGCTACTCCGGGACGCCTGCTGGATCTTATCGGGAGGAAAGCTGTAGACCTTTCACAGGTGCATACCCTTATCCTGGATGAGGCCGACGAGATGCTGAACATGGGTTTTAAGGAGGAGCTGGATGCCATTCTGGAGAGCATTCCGCAGCAGAAGAGGGTGTTGCTCTTCTCGGCTACCCTTCCGCTTGAGGTGGAGAAGATTGCCAAGACATATATGAATGATGCCCAGGTGGTTACCGTGGGTGAGAGGAACAGCGGCTCGGACAATGTAAAACATTATTACTATACCGTACACGAGAAGGACCGTTACCTTGCACTCAAGAGGGTTGTGGATTATTATCCCGACATCTACGGAATCATTTTCTGCCGTACCCGCAGGGAGTGCGGCGATGTGAGTGCTGCCCTCATCAAGGACGGCTACGATGCCGATGCCCTCCACGGAGACCTTTCGCAGATGCAGCGCGACCAGGTGATGAGGCGTTTCAGGGAGAAGAGCCTCAGACTCCTTGTGGCTACGGATGTGGCTGCACGAGGCATTGATGTGAACAACCTCACCCACGTGATCAACTATAATCTTCCCGACGAGGTTGAGCAGTATACCCACCGCAGCGGCCGTACCGGCCGTGCCGACAAGACCGGAAAATCGATTGTAATCATAAATACCAAGGAGCAGAGCAAGATCCGCAGGATTGAGAAGATCATAAACAAGACTTTTGCACAGTCAAAACTTCCTACCGGAGACGAGGTTTGCTCTAAGCAGCTCCTTGCAATGATTGACCAGATTAATGCCGTGGAGGTACGCGAGGACGATATTGCCCCTTACTTGAGCCTCATTGAGGACAAGTGGAGGAATCTGGGCCGCCACGAGATTATAAAGAAATTCCTTTCTGTGGAGTTCAACCGTTTCCTTGATTATTACCGCAATGCTCCGGATCTGAACATTGTTGTGGAGAAAAAGAAGAAAAAGGGGGAAGAGACTGCAGAGGCCGATGCACCTGACTATGTTCCACGCCGCGGTGAGAAAGGTTTCAAATGGGTGAAACTATCTGTCGGGAGCAAACAGAACATTACCACACGCCATCTGATAAGGATGATGACTTCATTGGGTGTAGGCAAGAAAGGTATAGGCAAGATTGAGATACGCCGCAACGAGTCATTTGTAAACATCACTGCCAGCACGGCAAGATATGTTGTAAACCAGACAAACAACTCGGAGTACAGGGGCAAACGCCTGTTTACCGAAATAGTTGGATAATAATAAGGGCAGCTTTCCGGCTGCCCTTATCTATAGTATAAAAATCAAAAAAACGGAGATTTCCTGCATTACGCCTGAAAACCTCCGTTTTTTGTAGGCCCAACAGGACTCGAACCTGTATTTAAAGTTTAGGAAACTTTCGTTCTATCCCTTGAACTATAGGCCCATCCCTAAATGGAATGCAAATATAGCAAAAATTTTAATATGCCCAACGATAAAGGATAGATCCCCACGTAAATCCTGCACCAAATGCAGAGAAAATTAGTGTATCACCCTTCTTGAACTTGTTTTTGAAATCCCACAATGCCAATGGAATTGATGTTCCGGCAGTGTTTCCGAATTTCTCAATGTCAATTAAAATCTTCTCGGTAGCCAATCCCATCCTCTTGCCAGTTGCATCAATGATACGCAAATTGGCCTGGTGAGGGATAAGGTATGCAATGTCATCTGCTGTAAGGTTGTGTTTCTCCATCATCTCTACAGATACATCCGCCATACGTGAAACTGCATATTTGAATACCTGCTGGCCCTCCTGGTGTATATAGTGCTGCCTTTTCTCTACAGTCTCGTGTGTTGGAGGGTACAATGAGCCTCCGGCAGTCTGGTAAAGGTAATGGCGTCCTACGCCGTCAACATGCATAATTGCATCCTGAAGTCCAAGCGAAGGATCCTCTGATGGCTCTATAAGCATAGCCACAGCAGCATCTCCGAACAACGGGCAGGTAGCCCTGTCCTGGTAATCGGTCATACCGCTCATACGCTCGCCGCATACAAGTATGGCCTTTTTGTATTTGCCGCTCTCAATAAAGTTGGCAACTGTGTGGAAACTGAACAGGAATCCGCAGCATCCTGCGTTGATGTCGTATCCCCACGCATTCATTATGCCGCATTTGTCGCTGATGATGTTTGCTGTGGCAGGGAACAACATGTCGGGACTAACGGTTGCACATATGAGAAGGTCAATCTCATCAGGCTCTGTTCCGGTAGCCTCAAGCAATTTCTTTACTGCCTGCTCTCCCATAAATGATGTTCCAAGTCCGTTCTCCTTGAGGATGCGTCTCTCCTTGATTCCAACGCGGGTCATGATCCACTCGTCGGTTGTGTCAACCATTGTGGAAAGTTCTTCATTTGTAAGGATGTAATCGGGAAGATAGGCTTCTATACCTGTAATAATTGCTTTAGTTTGGGTCATTGGTTCTAGTGGTACATTATCAATTGGC
>JAFOER010000159.1 GCA_017380095.1 Bacteroidales bacterium | reverse complement strand
CTCACAAAATTGATATTCTGCGGAGTCTCTATCTCCTGGCTCCAGAACCCGTCAAATACAGGGAATTTTATATCCTCAAAACCGGCTATGCCAACTCTGGTATACAACTTGAGGGTTGCGATAATGGGCTCACCCTTAACAACCCTGTTCTTACTGAATGAAAGCCTGAGGAACACATCCTGCGATGATACTTCACCGCCCTGCTGCCTCTGCTGCGGAGCAGTGCCTGTAACATTGCCCTGTTGCTGCTGGTTGCCGCTCTGCTGCGCCTCCCCTTTCACAACCTCTACAGACACCTCCTTTGTGGTATAAACCTTGCCCCCTATTGAGGCTGATGCTGCAGAAATCTTTGCAACTCCAACTGCAACCGGCCTTACTATAAAAGTGTAGCTCATCTCCACACTCTCTGTTCTCTTGCCGTTGATAATCTGGGTACTCATCATTCTGGAAGGAGACGGACCTGCCAAAACCTCAACACCTGTAAAGGTAGGGTTTGTAAAGTCTGTCATCTCGCCGTCTGCAGAGAAGACAACCCTGAAAATCTCATCCTGCCCCACAACCCTTGGAGCATCCACAACAAAAGTGTTCTGCGCTGCCGCACTCCCTCCAACAAGAAGGAGCAAAAAGAACAACACCTTTTTCAAATATCCCATTGTAACTAAATTTAAATTCTCTTTGTTGCCAAATGTTATCAACTACCAGTTTTTCTCTTTCTGTTTGGACTTGAGCAGTTTTGCCTTCTCCTCCTTCACCTTCTCCTGAGTCTGGTTCTCCTTCTCCTGTATTGCCTGAAGCATCTGCTGCGCAGCCTGTGGTGTTATCTTCGGCTCACTGCCGCCGTTCTGCTGCTGAGGCTGGTCCTTCTGATCCTGCTTCTGGTCATTGTTCTGGTCATTCTGCTTATTGTCGTTATTCTGGTCCTGGTTCTGCTGCTGATCCTGGTTTTGCTGGTTCTGCTGATTGTCCTGGTTCTGCTGCTGATCCTGGTTCTGCTGATTCTGCTGCTGATCCTGGTTCTGCTGGCCCTCCAGTTTCTTCTTGGCATAAATGTAGTTCTCCCTTGTCTGGCTGTCACCAGGATTGCGCCTCAAGGCATTCTTGTAGGCATCCACAGCCTCCTGGTACTTCTTCTGTGCCAGGTAAGAATTTCCCAGATTATGGTAATAATCGGGAGCCACATCATTTTTCTTAACCTCCACCTGACCTCTCTCCCAATCCACATTTACAGGCATCTTGGAGATTGTATCCCCAACCTTGGCATAGATAAGCTCAGCATTTGCCGCATCCTCATCTTGCATGAGGGTATTGGCAAGGTTATAATTGCCCGCTACCGAAAGGGAATCCTTTATAAGTGCCTTGCGGTACTCAACCTCAGCCTCCTTGTACTCTCCTTTCTTGAAATACCTGTTTCCTTTCCTCACCTCCTTGCGGTCGGTCTGGGCATAGGCACTCCCGAAAGTCATTCCCAACAGTATCAGAATCATGAACATCCTCTTTCCTACCCTTTTGCTGCCCACAAGGAACTCCAGCAACAGGAAGAATAATGCTATAGCAAAGAAATACATATACTGTTCCTCAAAATCTTCAAAAACAACTGATTTGAACTGCTGCTCCTGCAGCTGTTTAAGTTCGTCAATTATAGGGTTCAGGCCGAACTCCGCATTGCCTGCACGGACATAAGCACCGCCACCTGCCGCTGCAACCTCCTCCAGTACAGCCTCGTTGAGTTTGGTTACAACTATATTCCCGTCCTTGTCTTTCATAAGGTCTCCGTTCTCTCCGTAAGGGATAGGCTTGCCTTCTGGGGAGCCCACACCTACACAGAAAACCTTGATACCCAACTCAGCAGCATTGCGTGCCGCAGCCACCGCATCATCCTCGTGGTTCTCACCATCAGTTATGAGTATTATGGCCTTGTTCTCCTGCTGCATCTGGGCCTCTGAACTGAAACTCTTTATGGCAGTACTGATTGCCTCTCCAAGTGCAGTACCCTGCACAGGAACAGACTCTGTCCCTATTGTATTGAGGAATATCTTGGCAGAAACGTAGTCTGTGGTTATAGGCAACTGCACAAAAGACTGCCCTGCAAAAACTATGAGTCCTATACGGTCTCCCTGCAGTTTGTCTACAAGCCTTGATATTGCAAGTTTGGCCCTCTCAAGCCTGTTTGGATAGTAGTCCTGCGCAAGCATGGAGTTTGAGACATCCAGCGCTATCATTATCTCGGCACCCTTGCGGTTGTTCTCCTTGAGTTTGGCACCCATCTGTGGCCTTGCAAGCCCTATTACAAAGAAGAACCATGCTACGGCAAAGAATGAGATACTCACCCACCCTTTTGCCCTTGAGCGCTCCGGCATAAGTGCGGCCAATATGCCGGGATTACCCAGCATGGCTATCTTTTTGTTTCTCCCTTTACGGAAGAGTGCATATCCTATGAAGAAAAAAGGGATAAGCAGTATAAGCAGTAAATATTGTGCCTGTGCAAAATGTATCATATCTCTCCCCTCCCTAATCAGGTATCTGTTTTGTTACAAAAAATCTGAGCAGCAGTTCAAGCACAAGGGCTGCCAGTGCCGCCAGCGCAAAATTCATGAACAGCTCCTTGTAAATTGGGAAACTGTCTACAAATGTCCTGCTCTTCTCCATCTTGTTTATCTCACCGTATATCTCAAGCAGTTTTGAGTTGTCGGTTGCCCTGAAGTACTTGCCGTCGGTTTCAGCGGCAATCTGCTGCAGAAGCGCCTCGTCTATCTGTACCTCAACCTGCTGTATATCCACTCCAAAAGGGGTCATTACCGGATATGGTGCTGTTCCCTCCGCTCCAACGCCAATGGTATATACCCTCACGCCGTATGTCTTGGCAATCTCGGCTGCCATCTGCGGTGATATCTCTCCGGAGTTGTTTACACCGTCGGTGAGGAGAATGACCACCCTGCTCTTGGCCTGGGAATCCTTAAGGCGCGCTACAGCCGTTGCAAGGCCGTTGCCTATGGCGGTACCGTCCTCAATTATGCCGCACTCAATCTCCTTTATGAGGTTTATGAGGGTGGCACGGTCTGTTGTAAGAGGAGACTGTGTATAGCTCTCCCCGGCAAATACCACCACTCCAATCCTGTCTGAAGGGCGCTCGGCAATGAACTGTATTGCAATGTCCTTTGCCGCACCAATCCTGTCGGGAACAAAATCACGTGCAAGCATACTGGTAGAGACATCCAGTGCAAGTACAATGTCTATACCCTCTGTATCTATCCTCTCAAAGGTTGAAGATGATCTTGGGCGTGCTATTGCCGCAATTATGGCGGCAAGCGCTATGGTACGCAGGATGAAAGGGAGATGCCTTGCAGCCTTCTTTACCTTGCCTCCGTTATATTTCCAGGGCATTGCAGAGGAGACAAGAAGATACGGTCTCCTTCCCATGAGCTCCCTGTATATGTATATGGCCACTACCGGTACAAGCAGCAGAAGCAGCCACAGCAATTTTGGATATTCAAAAAACATAATGCTACTCCTCCCCGTTTTGTTTTTCCTGTTGCAATTCCTGTTCAAAAGTTGCATTCACAAACCTTACGGCAACAGGTATTGCCTCTTCATTCTCGTCTACCTGAGGGACATATTTTGCAAATTTCACAAGGTCCGCTGTCCTGAACAGCCCGTCAAGCTCGCTGTAGCGGCGCTCCTCAATGTCCCTCCCTTTGAGGCTCTCCATTATCTCGGACGAGGTCATCTCCATTGCCCCCACACCGTATCTTGCCTCAATATATCCACGCAACGTATCTGTAATGCCTGTATAGTAAAGTTTCTCCTTTCCGTTCTGCCACAACTTCTCACCCCTTATCTTGTCCAGTTCCCTCAACGCCACAATATGCGGAGGATCCTGTACAATTGGCTTCCCGAAGAAATCCCTGTTCTCCCTCCTGTACCTGATGTATCTGTACAGCAGATAACCCAAAAGGAGCACCAGCACACCAAGCGCAACCCACGGAAGCACCTCCTTTACTGTAAGGGGGTATCTTGCCTGCCCCTTGAGCGGATGCATTACAAAGTTTGCGGTATCTATCTGGGTATTGGTAACATCCAGGAACGGTGAATCGAGGTATATTGTATCACCCTGCGGAGTAAGGGCCACCATAAGGGGCAGCTTGTAGTATCCGCTGTCGAATGAGGTAAGGAGTATCCTTGCCTGCAGCTCCTTCTTGCCGTTCTTTATTGCAAGGGTATCAATCTGAATGTCGTGCACCACATCAATGGGAGCCTTCTCTGCCTCAACAACCGCCGAGTATGGGGCAAACATTATCTCCTGCTCCTGCGGCATCTCCATTACGGTGCTCCACACCACCTGCTCACCCACAAGGATAGAATCCCTGGAGATGGCAGACTCCTTTACCTGGAGCCACCCCGGAAGAGGGATCTCAATCACCTGCTCCGGCTGCTGGGCCCTCACCTGCAAAGCACCCGCAAACATCAGTGCCAGCAACAATATATATTGCAATCTCTTCATCTGAACCTTCAGTTTATCTTGTTTTGAACAAGGCTATCAAGCCCTTCACATAATCATCATCCGTACTTATGCTCACACTGTCCACCTTGTATTTGTTGAACAGCACTTTTGTCTGCCTGAACACCTCACGCCCCCATTTCTCATAGTGGGCCCTCACCCCCTTGCTGGAGGTATCCACCCACATCTGCTCCCCGGTTTCGGCATCCTTTATCCTCACCAGCCCAACATCGGGAAGAGCCCTCTCAACGGGATCGTAGATGTTCACTACAGAGATGTCGTGCCTGTTCACGGCAACCTTGAGTGCCTCCTCGTAATTTGGCTTGCACTCCCCGTTTACATCCATGAGGTCTGAAAGGAGAAATGCAGTACATTTCCTCTTTATGGCATTTGTAAGGAACCTCAACGCCTCAGAGATGTTTGTGCCATGAGTCTGCGGCTGGAACTCCAGCAGCTCCCTTATAATCCTCAGCAGATGGCTCCTTCCCTTCTTTGGAGGGATGAACTTCTCAACCTTGGAACTGAAGAAAAGGGCACCCACCTTATCATTGTTGGCAGAGGCCGAAAAAGAGAGCACAGCGGCAATCTCGGCCAGCAACTCCCTCTTTGTCTTTGAAGTTGTACCGAATATTCCCGACGAACTCACATCCACCAGCAACACCACAGTAAGCTCCCTCTCCTCCTCAAACACCTTCACATAAGGGGAGCGCAGACGTGCTGTCACATTCCAGTCCATGTTCCTCACATCGTCACCGAACTGGTACTCCCTCACCTCACTGAACGCCATACCGCGCCCCTTGAATGCAGAGTGGTACTCGCCGGCAAAGATCTGGTGCGAGAGCGACTTGGTCTTTATCTCAATCTTCCTTACCTTTTTCAGCAATCCGTTATCCATTGCCTTTCCCTCCAAAACTGTTATGGAACCTCAACTGTATTTATGATATCTGTAATGATGCTCTCAGTGGTTACATTCTCCGCCTCAGCCTCGTATGTAAGGCCAATCCTGTGTCTGAGCACCTCATAGCACACTGCCCTCACATCCTCAGGAATGACATATCCCCTTCTCTTTATGAACGCGTACGCCTTTGAAGCCATTGCAAGCGAGATGCTGGCACGTGGTGATGCTCCGTAAGAGATAAGGTCCTTGAGTTTGCCAAGTCCGTACTCCTCCGGTGTTCTGGTAGCATATACTATATCCACAATGTATTTCTCAATCTTCTCATCCATATACACATCCTTCACAACCTCCCTTGCCCTTACAATATCCTCGGGCTTGAGCATTGCCTGTGCTTTAGGGAACTCCCTTGCATTGTGCATCTTAATGATGAGCTTCTCCTCCTCCTTCTTTGGATAGCTTACCACAACCTTAAGCATGAAACGGTCTACCTGAGCCTCTGGAAGAGGATATGTACCCTCCTGCTCTACCGGGTTCTGGGTAGCCATTACAAGGAACGGCTTAGGGAGCTTGTATGTATTGTCTCCAATGGTAACCTGTCTCTCCTGCATTGCCTCAAGCAAAGCCGACTGTACCTTTGCAGGGGAACGGTTTATCTCATCTGCAAGTACAAAGTTTGCAAAGATGGGACCTTGCTTAACCTGAAACTGCTCGCTCTTCTGGCTGTAGATCATTGTACCAATAACATCAGCCGGCAAAAGGTCCGGTGTAAACTGTATTCTGCTGAATTTTGCATCAACAATATTGGCCAATGTATTGATAGCCAATGTTTTTGCCAAACCGGGCATACCCTCAAGCAAAATATGTCCGTCTGCAAGCAAACCAATAAGGAGATTCTCTACCAGGTGCTTCTGCCCTACAATCACCTTGTTCATCTCCATTGAGATGATATCTACAAAAGCACTCTCCTTCTGGATTCTCTCATTCAATTCCTTAATGTTAACAGTTTCCATATGAATGTTTTATATCTTAAATTTTTAAAATTATCCGCCAATAGCTAATTTTGCACTGCAGCAAAATCCAAACTGCAAATTTACTGTTTTTTTATGAGATATTTCATCTGTTTATCTTACAATGGCTCCGCATTTTGCGGCTGGCAAATACAGGAAAATGCCAACAGCGTACAGGCAGAACTCCAAAATGCCCTGTCCACTCTCCTTAAAACCCCCATACAGGTGGTTGGCGCCGGGAGAACAGACACCGGTGTAAATGCCAGAAACTACATTGCGCACTTTGATGTTGAGCACCCCGTATCATGCGACCGCACAACCATATACAAATTGAATGCCATTTTGCCAAAAGCCATTTCAATTCACAAAATCTGGCCGGTGAGCGATGATATGCATGCAAGGTTCAGTGCAAAAAGCAGAACTTACAAGTACTATATACATACAGCGAAAGACCCTTTTTGTTCGGAATTTTCTTACTTTCTCCCTCCAAGGCTCAATTTTGAAAAGATGAACGAGGCTGCAGCCCATTTCCTTGGAGAGCAGGACTTTACCAGCCTTGAGAAACTTGGCGGGGGGAACAAGACCTCCATCTGCAATGTAACGCATGCCCGCTGGGAGCCCCTGGATGCCCCAACCTTTGAAGAGGCTACACATTTTGTATTTACAGTGAGCGCAAACCGCTTCCTCAGGAATATGGTAAGGGCAATGGTTGGTTCACTGCTGGATGTGGGATTCGGAAAAAGGGAACCGGAGTGGATACCGCAGATGCTCCAGAGCAAAAACAGGGGTGCAGCCGGACACTCTGTACCCGGCAATGCATTGTTCCTTGTAGAAGTTGAGTATTAAAATTATCTTTGCACGCAAAAATTACACTTTATGCTATATACATTCCTACAGGCAGAGGTTGCAGCCGTTGCAGCCCAGCCCCAACTTGAGTTTTCACTTATAGATATGGCCTGCAAGGGCGGATGGCTTATGATTCCGCTGCTGCTCCTCTCAATTGCCACAATATACCTTTTCTCAATGAAATGGAGCACAATAAGAAAGGCCTCCAAAGTGGACCCTGCATTCATGCAGCAGATAAAGGAATATATTGAAACCGGAAGGATTTCCCAGGCCCAGGAACTGTGCCGCCAGACCAACACTCCCACTGCAAGACTTGTAGAGAAGGGTATTGAGAGACTCGGCCGTCCGCTCCAGGATATCCAGACATCCATTGAGAATGTTGGAAATATGGAGGTTGCCGCACTTGAGAAAGGGCTTCCAATGCTTGCCACAATTGCCGGTGGCGCCCCTATGATAGGCTTCCTTGGAACAGTTATGGGAATGGTGCAGGCATTCTTCAATATGGCACAGGCCGGAAGCAATATAGACATCACACTTTTGTCGGGAGGAATATATACTGCAATGGTTACAACAGTTGCAGGTCTTATAGTGGGAATTATGGCATATTTCGGATACAACCTCCTTACCAACCAGGTTTCAGATGTGGTTACAAAGATGCAG
This sequence comes from Bacteroidales bacterium, assembly GCA_017380095.1. Classification (GTDB taxonomy): domain Bacteria; phylum Bacteroidota; class Bacteroidia; order Bacteroidales; family UBA932; genus Egerieousia. Next base: position 11,745 of record JAFOER010000159.1, on the reverse strand, counting down.
AACACCACAGTGGAGTTTGTAGATATGCTTTATGGTGCATTAAAGGAAAATTAACCGGAAAGAGAAACAGCCATGGCAATAAAACAAAGGGCCAAAACCAGTGCGGAGTTCAGCATGTCCTCAATGACGGACATTGTGTTCCTGCTGCTCATATTCTTCCTGGTAACCTCAACCCTCATCAACCCCAATGCATTGAAACTGCTCCTTCCAAAAAGCACCAACCAGATAACAGCAAAACAGCAGACAAGCGTTTCAATCAAGCACTACACAGACAAGGGAACCTTCTCATTCCACATAAACGGCAGCAAGACCCCCGTAAGGATGGATGAGGTGGAGCCACGCCTGCAGGAACTACTGCAGAATGACGACGACCCAACCTTCTCTATCTACGCAGACAAAACCGTTCCAATTGAGCAGGTAGTGAACATGATGAACATTGGCAAAAGGAACAAATACAAAGTAATCCTTGCCACCTCCCCGGAGTAGGTTCAGCATCCCTAAAAATAAGAAAACCGGCCATACGGACCGGTTTTCGTTTAGTATATGTAACCGAATTTCTTGAGTTCCTTCTTGCTTTCCCTCCAGTCGGGGTTTACCTTTACAAACATCTTCAGGAACACCTTCTTTTCAAAGAATTTCTCCATGTCCCTGCGGGCCTGGGTTCCCACACGTTTGAGGGCAAGTCCTTTGGGGCCTATGATTATTCCTTTCTGGGATTCCCTTATCACGTTAATTACAGCGCTTATGTTGTAGATATCCTCGTTCTCCTCAAAGGCATCAATCACCACCTCTGTACAGTATGGAATCTCCTTGTTGTAGTTGAGGAGGATCTTCTCCCTTATTATCTCAGAGGCAAAGAACCTCATGGATTTGTCGGTGAAGACATCACGGTCGTACCATGCGTGCTGCTGCGGCAACAGTTCCACGAGTCTTGCAAGGAGCACATCCACATTGAACTTGTTGAGTGCGGATATTGGGAGTATCTCCGCTTTTGGAACGGTGGCATGCCATTTTTCCACAAGTTCAACCACTTTCTCCTGCTTTGTCTCGTCTATCTTGTTTATTGCAATGATTACAGGACACTCCACCTTGTTGAGCTTCTCTATGTACTCAACATTCTTGTCCATCTTCTCCACTACATCAGTTACGTAGAGGATGATGTCTGCATCGCCTATTGCGGTCTCCACAAAATCCATCATGCTCTCCTGGAGCATGTAGTTGGGCTTGAGGATACCTGGGGTATCAGAGAAGACAATCTGGTAGTCATCCCCGTTTACTATACCCATAATGCGGTGTCTGGTTGTCTGGGCCTTTGCTGTGACAATGGATAGTTTCTCACCCACAAGGGCGTTCATAAGGGTAGATTTGCCAACATTGGGGTTACCTATGATATTGACAAATCCCGCCTTGTTAATCTGGTCCATTGAATTGTTGATTTCCATATTCCCGACAATTTTTTACTCAAATGAACCCATTTTAAGCATTGCAATCTCCTGGTCTGTAAGGAATCTCCACTGGCCTCTCCTGAGGTTTTTCTTGGTAAGGCCTGCAAAGTAAACCCTGTCAAGTTTCTTCACCTTGTAGCCAAAGTGCTCGAACATTCTTCTTACAATCCTGTTTCTGCCTGAGTGGATCTCCACTCCTACCTGAGCCTTGTCCTCATCTATGTATGAAAGGGCATCTGCCTGAATGAAACCGTCCTCAAGTTTTACACCCTCAAGAAGCGAGGTCATGTCTGTTCCCTTGAAGTTCTTGTCCAGGAATACGTGGTAGATTTTCTTCTTCTCAAATGAAGGGTGGGTAAGCTTGTCTGCAAGCTCTCCGTCGTTTGTAAGGAGAAGTACACCTGTTGTGGCCTTGTCGAGCCTTCCTACAGGGTATACCCTTGCATCACACTTGCCCTCAATAAGCTGCATTACGGTACGCTCGGCGTGAGGATCACTCATTGTAGTTACAAAATCCTTAGGTTTGTTCATTACAATGTATACCTTAGCCTCGCCCTTTATGCGCTCGTCATTGAATTTTACAACATCGTTAGGGTAAACTCTTGTACCAAGCTCTGTAACTGTAACTCCGTTTACACTTACAAGACCGGCTGTAATGTAATCATCAGCCTCCCTTCTTGAGCAGATACCTGAGTTTGCAATGTACTTGTTCAATCTTACTCCCTCATCTGCCTTTGCTTTTGGAGCACGCTGTGCAGGGGTGTACGACTGTACATTCCTGTATCCTTTTCTCTCCTCAAAGTTCTTTACCTGACCATAGGCTCTCTTGCCTGTGTACTCTTTCTCGGCAAAGCTTCTGTTGCCGCCTCTCTCCTCAAATCTCTCCTCTCCAAAGTTTTTCCTTCCTCTTGGAGCCTTGTCAAAATCCCTCTCTCCTCTGAACTGCTTGCCTGCGCCTCTCTCCTCTCTGAAAGGTCTGCCTGCGCCCCTTCCCTCTCCTGCGCTTTTGCCAAATGGTTTTGAACTTCTGAAATTACGCTTTGCTGAGCTCTCTCCAGCTGAGCCTTTAACTGAGCCTTCCTCGGCTGAGTAGCGTCTTGCAGCAGGTTTTCCTGCTCTGGTGCCTCTTGCAGGAGCAGAAGAACTCCTTCTCTCCGCTGCACCCGGACGTCCTGCACCTCTTGTGCCGGTACGTTTGTTGTTAGTGGTATTTCTCATCTAATTGTATAAAAATCGGGGGCAAAGTTATGTTAATCTGCGAGATTTTCCTACTTTTACCCTATAAATTGTGGAGGAACGGATTGTGAACAAAAAAAACTGGATATCACCATTGGTGAGGGAGAATCTGAATGTGGCGTTGAAATCAATTAAAAGCAACAGGCTGAGGTCGTTGCTCACAATTGCCATAATTGCTGTAGGTATAATGTCGCTTGTTGGTATCCTTACTGCAACCGAGGCACTCAAGAGGGAGGTTTTCACCAGTTTTGAGAAGATGGGTACAACCGCCTTTACAATCTCTCCCAAATACTATTCTGTAGATGGCGGCAACCGTTCCAGGATAAGGAACAGCATTGCAATCACATATAACCAGGCCCACATGTTCAAGGAGAATTACCGTAACGGCGCACTGGTTTCCGTATATACCAACATAAACAGCAACGGAACGGTAAAACATGAAGGGACAAGCACCAACCCTACCGTAAGGATAATTGCGGCAGATGAAAACTATCTGGCTTTCAGGAACACCCCCATTGCCCGTGGAAGGGGTATAAGCGAGGGTGACATAAAGAACTCCACATTTGTATGTGTAGTTGGAGACGGCGTTGTAAGATCCCTGTTCAAGGGGGAGCAGGATGCCATTGGAAAGGTTATATCCATTCAGGGGGTGAGGTTTGAAATAGTGGGCATTACCGCCTCCGTAGGCTCCTCTTTCGGTGGCAGCGCAGACAGCCAGGTGATATTGCCGGTAACTGCCGCAAGGGGATATTTCCTCAATGAAAACACATCTTTTGCCATAGGTGTTGTTCCTGTAGATTTCAGTTCCGGAGCAGATTACCAGGGCGAGGCAGAACAGCTCATGCGTTCCGTAAGGAGGCTCTCCCCCATTGATGCAACAGATTTCAGGATAAGCAGCAGCGAGGCCATGCTATCCGAGATGAAGGAGATAATGGGCATAATCACTGTAATTTCTGCAGTTATAGGACTTATAACCCTGCTGGGAGCCGCCGTAGGCCTTATGAACATAATGCTGGTTTCCGTAAAGGAGCGCACAAGGGAGATTGGCACAAGAAAGGCCCTTGGAGCCTCCTCCAAAACAATAAAGGAACAGTTCCTCTTTGAGTCTGTGGTAATAAGCCAGATTGGATGTGCCGCAGGAACGGTAATTGGAGTAATTACGGGCAACATGGTGGCAATGGCCATGAACGCCTCCTTCATAATGCCTTGGCTGTGGATTTTTTCTGCAATTGCAGTTTGCCTGGTTGTAGGTATCACAAGCGGCTATCTCCCTGCAGTAAGGGCCTCGAGACTGGATCCCATTGAAGCTTTGAGGTACGAGTAACCCTACAGCCCGAACCGCTGGGCAAACTCCTTCATCTGCCCCTCCATCCTCTTGCCCCGCATGTCATACACCCACTCCGCACAATTTTTATAGATATTCTCCCTGGCTGCCATAAGATTGTCTATTGCTTCAGACATCTCCTCCTCAGACTTGCCTGCCAGAAGCGGCCTGCGGGAGTTGTTCTTCACAAGCCTCTCAAGCAGTGTCTCCTTTGGGCATTGCAGATAAACGCAACAGGTCTCCTCCTTTACAACATCCGCACTCGGAGCATGTGTTACAGTGCCACCTCCAAGCGCAAGCACAAGTGTATAGGGATTCTTGGAACTCAGATACTTGTACTCCTCAACAATCTCCTTCAAAGATTCACACTCCTCATTGCGGAACCACTCCTCCCCGTTCCTGGCAAATATTGCGGAAACGCTCATGGCCCACTTGTCCTCAATGTAATGGTCCAAGTCTATGAAACGGCAATTGTAGCGCGCAGCAAGCCCCCTTCCAATGGTACTCTTGCCGCTCCCCATAAATCCACATAGAGAAATTATCATTTTCCCGACAATTTTTTAGAACAATGTTGGTTCGTCAAACTCCACTGTGCTCCCAGGTGCAAATCCTTCCCCCTGCCCTCCTGCAGGAGCGTCAGGCTGCCCGCCATCGGCACCTTCCTGTGAAACTTCGTCGGGAGTAAGGTCATCCTCCTTCTGCAGCGGCTCAATGAATTTCACGCTCTCAACCTCAAATGCGGTTGCCCTCTTTCCTTTTGCCCTGTAACCCTTCTTGCCAATGAACTCCTCCACATCAATTGCCTCATCCTCCCTCTTGGCATGCTTGCCGCCAAAGGTAATGAGGGCCTGGGGATGTGCATCCTCAGAAAGCTCAACAAATTTTGAGCCCGGTGCATCGGAGATGAACAGCGATGTAACGCTGTCGCTCGGCTCAAAGGAGAACCTCTTTATATAATGGAATCCTGTTTCACCATCCACATATATTGCACTGTAGCATTTCTCGGCATCAAACTTCTCCACTTTAAGGAGATCGCCCTGATACCTGTTGCTCAAATCAAAGTTGGTAGTATAGAATGTACCGTCCTTGCAGATGACCAGGATACGGTCTCCAGGAAGGAATTCGCCCAACAGAAGGCCCCTTCCGTCCTCGTTGAGACGGTTGATATCCTCATCAAACCATACCGGCTTGCCCCCCATGGTAGCCACACCCTTGGATTTGAGCTGTACCTTGTGGAGAGGGTTTCTTGAGAGGATATTACCCATAGATGCCCTTCCCTTAACGGCAAGGTCGGCAAAATTGTACTCAAAGATGAGTTTCTTGAGTTTTGGCCTTGGTTTAAGGAATACCTTAAGCACCTCAGCCTCCCCGTTAGGGTTGGCAGAGAACCATATTATTGTTGAATCCGGCTTGCCCTGGGTAACATCGTACCATTTGTCCCTTGTAACCGATGTAACCGCAAACCTTTTGGCATACACGGTACCTGTTGAACCGTCTGCGGAGCTCTTGCCATCCTTGTACACCACATTGTAGATTGTACGGGCATCATTCTTGGCAAATACTGCCGCATGGATAATGTCCTTGCCAATGAAGGCCTTGCTCTGTACTTTGGTTACTATATATTTTCCGTCCTTGAGGAATACTATAATGTCATCAATATCCGAGCACTCGCACAAATACTCGGCATTCTCGTCCTTCTTCAGGTCTGTACCCACAAAGCCCTCAGCCCTGTTGACATACAGTTTCTCGTTTGCCACAACAACCTTGGTGGCCTCAATGGTCTCAAAGTTGCTTATCTCGCTCAACCTCGGATATTTTGCCCCGTATTTCTTCTTCAGCTTCCTGAAGTATGCTATGGCATAGGCAACCAGATTCTCCAGATTGTACCTCACACTCTTCATCTCCTCCTCAAGCTTGGCAATCTTCTCATCCACCACCTTAACATCAAACTTGGAGATCTTGCGTACCGGTTTCTCCACCAGTTTCAGGATATCGTCCATTATTATAGGCCTGTGCACAAGATTCTGGAACTCAAGCATCTTCCTGAGCACATCATCAAGCTGCTCCTCCCATGTCCTGGCATCCTGCTCCAGTATACGGTAAACCTTGTTCTCAAAGAAAATCTTCTCAAGCGAGAAATAGTGCCACTCATTCTCCAGCTCCGCCATCCTTATCTCAAGCTCCCTGCGCAACAGCTCCTTGGTGTAATCTGCACTGTATCTGAGAATCTCGTCAACCCCAATAAAATGCGGATACCTGTCTATGATCACGCAGGAGTTTGGAGAAATTGACACCTCACAATCTGTAAAGGCGTACAGTGCATCAATGGTTTTGTCGGGAGAAATGTCATTGTGAAGATGGATGATTATCTCCGCATTTGCAGCAGTGTTGTCATCTACCTTCTTTATCTTAATCTTACCCTTGTCATTGGCCTTGAGTATGCTCTCAATGAGGATTGAGGTGTTCTTCCCGAAAGGCAATTCTGTAATTACAAGGGTCTTCTTGTCCAGTTTTGAGATCTTTGCCCTCACCTTAACCGCACCTCCGCGCAATCCCCTGTTGTATTTTGAGCAGTCTATAAGGCCACCTGTAGGGAAATCGGGGTAAAGCTCAAACTCCTCACCCTTGTAATGCGCAATGGCAGCATCTATCACCTCATTGAAGTTGTGGGGAAGGATCTTGGATGCAAGACCTACCGCAATACCCTCAACACCCTGCACCAGCAGCAAAGGGAACTTAACCGGAAGGTTCACAGGCTCCTGGTTCCTTCCGTCGTATGAGTTCATCCACTCGGTTGTCTTTGGATTGAACACAACCTCCTTTGCAAACTCGCTCAGGCGGGCCTCAATGTAACGGGGCGCAGCAGCGCTGTCTCCGGTTAGGATGTTTCCCCAGTTACCCTGACAATCTATAAGCAGGTCCTTCTGGCCCAACTGCACAAGGGCATCGCCAATTGAAGCATCACCGTGCGGGTGATACTGCATTGTCTGGCCTATGATGTTGGCAACTTTGTTGTAACGGCCGTCATCAATGTTCTTCATGGCATGCATGATACGCCTCTGCACCGGCTTGAAGCCATCGGAGATGTGCGGCACGGCACGCTCCAGGATTACATAAGAAGCGTAATCCAGGAACCAGTCCCTGTACATTCCAGTAAGCTTGTACTTGTTCTCTCCATCCCGTATCAGTTTCTCATACTTGCCTGATTCCTGGGCAGAATCGTCCAGCACCTGGTCCATCTCCCCGCTGCCCTCTACAATTTCATCTTCCTGCATACCGTTACAAATGTTTTATGTCTTGTTCTTAAATAAAGTCTTCTCTGTTGCGGATATCCCTTATCCTCAACTGCAGGTTGGCAATGCCCCTGTAATAGTTCTCCGCAATTGAATAGCATATGTCCACAGGATTTCCACCCTGCATGTGGCTGAAGTGCTCGCTCTTGTTGAACGCAATTGCAGAGATGTGCCTGTAAGGCTCATCCTCCTGTATAAGTTCAAGCTTGAGGTGTCCGTTGTCGCTTCCCACAATCCTTCCGTTGCCGTTGTCATACACATTCTCCGTAACAAATACAGGAGAACTGTTTCCCGGCCCGAACGGCTGGAACTGTTTCAGTATCCTGAAGAATTTAGGGGTAATCTGCTTGAAGTCCAGGAATGAATCTATGTTTACAATTGGGGTAAGGATCTCCTTGGTAATCTTCTGTGCCACAAAATTCTCAAACCTCTCGGAGAACTCCGCAAGATTCTCTTCCCTGAGTGTCATGCCAGCCGCATACATATGTCCGCCAAAGTTCTCAAGCAGATCCGAGCAGCTCTCTATTGCCTCGTAAAGGTCGAACCCCGGAATGCTCCTTGCAGAACCTGTAACAAATCCGTTTGAGTTGGTAAGGACAATTGTAGGCTTGTAGTAAGCCTCAACAAGACGGCTTGCAACAATACCTACCACACCTTTGTGCCACTGCGGGTTATAAACCACAGTAGATTTCCTTGTATCAAAATCGGGCGACTGCTTCACCATCTCAATTGCCTCTACGGTAATCTCCCTGTCCACATTCTTGCGCTCGTTGTTGTGCACATTTATCTCCTTGCCAATATTGAGGGCATCCTCCTCCCTTCTGGAGGTAAGGAGGTCTACCGCCATGCGGCCGCTCTCCATACGTCCCGCAGCATTGATCCTCGGGCCAATCTTGAACACAATGTCATCAATGGAGATTGTATGTTTTTCCAGACCCGACAACTTTATCATTGAGAGCAGTCCCTTGCGTGGTGCCTCATTCAGCTGTTTCAAACCGTAGAAGGCCAGCACCCTGTTCTCACCAGTTACAGATACAAGGTCAGTTGCAATGCTCACCGCAACCAGGTCTAGCAGATGCACAATCTGCTCAAACGGAATACCGTACTTCTTTGCATATCCCTGTACCAGTTTGAATCCCACTCCGCATCCCGACAGATCGTCGAACGGGTAATGGCAGTCATCCCTTTGGGATCCAGGATGGCAACTGCCTCAGGGAGGGTTTCGTCGGGAAGATGGTGGTCGCAAATGATGAAGTCAATGCCCCTGTCCTTTGCGTAAAGCACCTTCTCCACCGCCTTGATACCGCAGTCGAGTGCAATTACAAGTGTGTAGCCCCCTTCGTGTGCCCAATCAATTCCCTTGTATGAGATGCCGTATCCCTCATCATACCTTACGGGGATATAGTACTCCAGATTTTGGGTAAGGGTGCTCAAAAATGTGTATACCAGCGAAACCGCAGAGGTTCCGTCCACATCATAATCTCCGTAAACGAGAATTTTCTCGTTGTTCTCTATTGCCCTGTGAAGGCGCTCCACCGCCTTGTCCATATCCTGCATAAGGAACGGGTCATGCAGCATGGAGAGGTCTGGCCTGAAAAATGTCCTGGCCTCCTCGTATGTATTTATACCTCTCTGCACCAACAGGTTAGCCAACACAGGATCTGTTCCCAGCTCCTGCGCCAAACGCCTCACGGTAGCCGGATTTCCCGGCTCCTTAACAATCCACTTTCGTCCAATATTATTAATTTCCATAACACACAAAGGTAAGAATTTTATTTTTCCCACACAATCCCCAATGTGGCAAAAAGATACAAACTATCCCCTTGTATTTTCTGCATATTTTGCTAAATTTGCAGTTTGTAGCTTCCCCGGAAAGTTGTCGGGAAGATAATCCTGAAAAAATTAAAAATTACACATATATGGAATTGAATTTGAACGAGCAGGAGCAGAACAGGCGCAATGCTCTTGTACAGATGAGGGAACTTGGCATTGAGCCGTATCCGGCTGCAATGTTTCCTGTAAATGCAACAACTGAGGACATCAGGGAGAGATACAACCCTGAGGAGGGCAACTTCGCAGATGTTGTGATTGCCGGCCGTATCATGAGCCGCCGAATTATGGGTGCTGCTGCATTCATTGAGCTTATGGATGAAAGCGGAAGGGTACAGGTTTATGTGAAGAGGGACGAGATTTGCCCGGGTGAGGACAAGACCCTTTACAATACAGTTTTCAAGAAATTGCTTGATATTGGAGATATCGTAGGTATCAAAGGTTTTGCTTTTGTTACCCAGACAGGCCAGAAATCTGTCCACGCAAAAGAGCTTACAGTGTTGAGCAAATCTTTGCGCGTGCTCCCTATCGTCAAGGAGAAGGATGGCGAGGTGTTTGATGCATTCTCTGATCCAGAGTTGAGATACCGCCAGAGATATGTAGACCTTATCGTTAACCCTCAGGTTAGGGAGACATTCATGAAGAGGTCCAAAATCATCTCTACCATGCGCCGTTTCTTTGACGAGAGAGGTTGCCTTGAGGTTGAGACCCCTATCCTTCAGCCAATCCCTGGAGGTGCAACCGCAAGACCGTTCATTACCCACCACAACACTTTGGATATGCCTCTGTACTTGCGTATTGCAAATGAGCTTTATCTGAAACGCCTTATCGTTGGCGGTTACAACGGCGTTTACGAGTTTGCAAAGAACTTCCGTAACGAGGGTATGGACAGAACCCACAACCCTGAGTTCACCTGTATGGAGATCTACGTTGCATACAAGGACTACAACTGGATGATGGACTTTGTGGAGGAGATGCTTGCAACTGTTGCTACAGCAGTAAACGGCACTACAAAAGTAAACATCAACGGCACAGAGGTTGATTTTGCGGCAGGCTACAGAAGACTTCCTATGCTTGAGGCAATCAAAGAGTATGCAGGTGTTGACATTACAGGCATGAACGAGGCCCAGTTGCGTGAGACCTGCAAGAAGCTTCACATTGAGATTGACGAGAAGATGGGCGAGGGCAAGCTTATTGATGCAATCTTTGGCGAGTACTGCGAGAAACATCTTGTACAGCCTACATTCATCACAGATTACCCTGTTTCAATGTCTCCGCTTACAAAACGTCACAGAAGCAACCCTAACCTAACCGAGCGCTTTGAGCTCTTCGTTTGCGGAAAGGAGCTCGCAAATGCATACAGCGAGCTTAACGACCCTATCGACCAGCTTGCACGCTTTGAGGACCAGCTGAAACTCAAGGACAAGGGTGATGACGAGGCAATGTACATTGATATGGACTTTGTACGTGCACTTGAGTACGGTATGCCTCCTACATCAGGTATGGGTATCGGTATAGACCGTCTTACAATGTTCATGACAGGGCAGACAACCATCCAGGATGTGCTGTTCTTCCCTCAGATGAGACCAGAAAGTTATAAGTAATCATAAAACTTGAGCCCGGCGCCATTTGGGCGGCCGGGCTTTTAATTTGCAAACGATGAAAGTTCTAGAAATAACATCTGCACAGAACCCTAAAATAAAGGAGGTTATGGCACTTATGGAGAAATCCAGGGAGCGCCGCACCCAGAAACTTTTTGTTGTAGAAGGAATCCGCGAGACGGCAGCCTGCATCCGCAACGGCTACACCATAAGGAGCATCTTCTTCAACAATGAAGTGCAGGAACCTGCGCAGATAGAGAACCTTTTCCCTGCAAATTACGGGGCATCTTCCCCTACCCTTTTCTCACTTGGTCCCAACGCATATTCAAAAATTGCATACAGGGAAGGCACAGAAGGAATAGTTGCAGTAGTGGAGGAGAAACGCCTCACCCTTGGCGAGGTAAAGTTTGGGAAGAAATGGGAACACCCCCTTGTACTTGTAGTTGAGAGCGTAGAGAAACCGGGCAACCTTGGAGCCCTGCTCCGCACCGCAGATGCCTGCGGTATAGACGCCGTACTTGTATGCGACCCTCTTACAGACCTCTACAACCCCAACCTCATCCGCTCAAGCCTTGGCGGCATCTTCACCAACCAGGTGGTAGCCTGCAGCAATGAAGAGGCTCTTGAATGGCTCCGCGCCAACAACATAAACATCTTCACCGCCCAGCTCCAGGACTCCGAGTGGTACTACGACACCAACATGTCCACCCCTACCGCCATTGTCATGGGAACCGAATCAACCGGCCTCACAGACTTCTGGCGCCAGGCCTCCAACGCCAAAATAAAGATCCCTATGCTCGGCGAACTGGATTCCCTCAACGTCTCAGTCTCCGCCGCCATCCTCTGCTACGAAGCAGTCCGCCAACGCTGCCTGTAAAAACAAAACAGCCTCTTGATTGTATATATGCAAAAGAGGCTTATGAAACATTTGTTTTTAACACTTGCAACAATCGTGGCCCTGGGCACAAACCTTACCGCCCGGCAACAGCAGCCGTACCCCCTCCCGCTGGAGGAGG
>JAFOER010000158.1 GCA_017380095.1 Bacteroidales bacterium | reverse complement strand
GCAATATTCACTCTAAATAAAACGGGTAGCACCACTCCTCCTGTAAGGATAATTATTACAGGAGTAGAGAAAGACGGAAATGGGGAAATTCCGGCTGTATCAAAAAAGGTTGCTGTTACAGCAGGCAAATGGACAGTTACAGAAACCCCATGGAGTTGGACTTATACCCCTTCTGTAACAAGTATTACAAAAGATGATGTTGCAGATATAAATCAGCGAAACTTTGTATTTTCCAACACAAAAAAAAATACGAAATTGCCTCTTAACCATGAGAAAGGTGTAAGCAACACAATGGGAGGAAGTGCTAACAACGCTTATTAAATACAAAAACAATGAAATACATCAAACTTATGATTCTGGCAGCAATTATGCTGCCTTTTGCAGCCGGAGCTCAGAGCGTGGCTGAAGGAAACATGTCTGAAGAGACAGTGGCAAAGTACAGCAAAATCTCTAAAGTACTTTTGGAGAACAACAGCAAAAGCATTCCGGAGCTAATGATTATTGCGGCCAAACAGATGCTTGGAACAGAATATGTAGCAGGATCACTTGAGCAAGTGCCTGAGAAACTTAAAGTATCACTTGTAGAGACAGACTGTATCCTGTTTGTAGAGAGTTGTCTGGCTATGGCCATCAATGCAAAAAAAGGTATTGATAATCCCGACAGCCTTTGTGCAACAGTACAAAGCCTCAGATACCGTAATGGCAAGATTGACGGTTATGCAAGCCGTATCCATTACACAAGTGAGTGGATCCGACAGGGAGAAGGAAAGGGAATCTTCACTGAAATTACCGATGTCCTTAGTGCCGATAATCTGTCGGGACAAAGATTTTCATATATGAGTGAGCATACTGGTGCTTACAAGCAGTTGAAAGACAATCCTAAAGGAGTTGCTGAGATTTCAAGGATGGAGGAGTATTTGAATAGTTTTACTGATTATTATGTTATTCCAAAAGCTGATGTAAAGAAAATGGAGCACCTTTTGAAGGATGGTGACATTCTTGGATTCAACAGTACTGTAAAAGGATTGGATATTGCACACGTTGCATTGGTATACCATAAAGAGAACGGTGAGGTTGGCTTCATTCATGCGTCTCAGGTAGACGGCAAAGTTGTTATTGATGAGAAAAGTATCCACGATTATGTGAATTCACGCAAAAGCAACAATGGAATAAGAATTGTACGAGTAAACAGATAATGCATGGAAAAATCTAAAGTTTATTATACTAACCTGCGTTGCAAACCGGGTTTGAATCTGCAGAAGAAACTGCGTAATATGATTAAGGCGGCTGGTATTGAATCTATTGATTTTAATGGACAGTATACCGCCATCAAACTTCATTTTGGAGAGCCGGGCAACCTTGCCTATATAAGACCAAACTATGTATCAACTGTTGTTGATTTGCTTAACTCACTTGGTGCAAAAACTTTCCTTACAGATGCCAATACTTTGTACAAAGGACGCAGAGACAATGCTGTTGACCATCTTCGCAGTGCAATGGTAAACGGCTTCAACCCTATAGCTGTAAATGCCAATGTGATTATTGCGGACGGTTTGAAGGGAACAAATTATGCGGCAATACCTGTTGATGGTGCCAAATATTGTCCTGCCCCTAAAATAGGCCAGACTATTGCAGATGCAGATATAGTAATATCAATGAGCCACTTTAAAGGTCATGAGCAGGCAGGTTTTGGCGGTGCTTTGAAAAACCTTGGTATGGGTTGTGCAAGTATTGCCGGCAAGCTTGAGCTTCACTCCTCTTCACAGCCAAAAGTTAACGATAAGAACTGTATAGGCTGTAAAATTTGTGAGAAGAACTGTAACCATGGTGCTATCACAGTTGGAGCAGACCGTAAAGCCGTAATTGATTATAACAAATGTGTAGGTTGCGGACAGTGTGTTGCCCTTTGCCAATATGCAGCAGCTGTACTTGCTGAATGGGATACGTCAGAGGTATTGAACTGCAAGATTGCAGAATATACAAAAGCTGTACTGAAAGGCAAACCTAACTTCCATATAAGCTTCATCATGAATGTTTCTCCTGAGTGCGACTGTTGGGGTCATAATGATGTGGCAATTGTGCCTGATTTGGGTATGATGGCTTCATTTGATCCGGTAGCACTTGACCAGGCTTGCGCAGATCTTGTAAACAAAGCTCCAGTAATTAACGGATGGAAGAAAGTACAAGGAACTGACTCACACGAGTGTGCATGCGGTTGTGGTACTACTCATGAAGGAGAACTGTTCAAACACATTCATCCTGATACAGATTGGGAGAGCGGACTGGAATATGCTCAGACAATAGGTATAGGGACACGCAAATATGAATTGATTGAGGTGTAAAATGAAGGGCGGCCAGAGGTCGCCCTTTTATGATGTAGCTGTCGGGAAGATAATATTGGATTAATTAAACAGCTCAAATGTAAATTTTACACCTATCCTGTCCCATTTGTCAACCTCACCTCCCCAGAAGACTCCCATATTGAAGATATTGGTTCCTATGCCATAGCCCATTTCTACATAAGGGTTCATGGTATCTACAAGAAGCAGGTTGCAGTAAAGGCGCTCCTTTGTTATGAATTTAACCTTCCTCAAGAGCGTTGGTACCAGCAGTAAAGGGGCATCATATTGCACATTGGCCCTTAAATATTTATCTATCTCATGGTATTTTACCGATGAGAGGAGGTTGAATGTACCACCTATATCATCATCCCAGCCATGAGGCAAGTGATTGTCCTTAAGGTTCTTGAACTGTACAAAGTAGAGATAGTTATAATCCATGGCAATACCAAAGCCCGCCCTGTAGGTAAGCGAGTGCATTGGCCCCACTTCTATCTGGTGCTGCATATCAAATTCTGCACGCCCAAACTCCACATCGCTGCCAAATATCCCTTTCAGTGAGTGGGCATACCCCAGTGTAAAGGTTGGGTAGCCTTTTTTGCTGTACTGCAGCTCAACCTCCGGCGCAAATGTGGTAAATGAAGTCTTGTCCTGAGAATGCGCCTCCTTGTTGTGCCAGGTGTAGCGCAGCTGGGCTGCAGTAGCCGTAATGGATATATTGTCCATTATATTAATGGAGTGGCCCAATTTGGCATAAGATGTCCTCAATTCCTGAGGCACCCCGTTCCCCGCCTCTATGAAGAATCTGCCGCTGGTGGATGGAGAATAGAGGTAATTGCCTTTTACAGCCCAGTAAAACTCCTTGTATTTGAAGTTATAGCCAATAAGTGGCGCAACGCTGAACATCTTCTCTTTTGGGAGTTGACGTGTATATTTGAGTTTCTGGGTGTATGACAGTCCGCTGTTGGTGCTGTAATGGAACAGCAGCGGGCTCATCAGCGGTGCCATGTAGAGTGATCCCTTGTCATTGAGATTCATGGAACGGCTTTTCACAAGGAAATATCCTCTTTGCGTCTTCTTTTGCCCGGTGGTGACATTATCTTGTTGGGGATGCTCTGCAAATGTACTGTCGGGATAAAAATTATGCTCTCCAATGCGGGTATAGGCAAACTCCTGGGCGCTCTCCGCATTGATCTTGGTTCCCAAGAAGTTACCCTTGAACTTCACCTGCAGCTGGGTTGGCAGATGCTCCTGAAGGCTCCCCTGCTCCCCCATCAGCACAATATTGCAATACTGTCCAAACTCCATATTTCCGGCAATATGCATATCCTTTACAGACCAATTGTCCTGGGTAACTGTGATATACCCATCCACAAACTTGTAATTGGTGATTTTGGGAATGAAAGCAATCTTGTAATGGAGACTTCCCTTTTCTACCCAAGTAGAATCCAATGAAAAATCATAATATTTTCCCGACAAATATGCCAACGGCGAGTATATGTTCCCGTAGATATACTGCGAATAGACATTTATATTCTGTGCCAGCGAGGTAATATGTTCTGTGAATTCCCTCACAATCAGACTGTTTTCCTTTCCCAGAGGAGTAAGTGTTGCAGTGGTGCTGTCTTGGGCTGTGTGTTTGAGAGTACCTGTATATTGCTGTGTAAAAATTCCCTCACTGAGCTTAGCCCTGTTAAGGTATGGCACCAGCGCCGGAAAAAACCCCTTATGGAGGACATCCACCTGGGAAAATATCTGCAGATTTGCCTCGTAATCCTGTTTTACAGCATCCCTTTGCTGCGCATAATGCCGGAGACTGTCGAGAATTTGAGGAAGGCTGTATTGTGTGGCTGGCTGATGCCTGGTTTGGTCCTGAATGAGGGCATGGATGTGTGTGTGGGTGTCACATACGAGAACCTCCGGGCATAACATACCCATAAAAGCTGTCAAGAAAAATATGCACATCCTCCAATTCATCTCCAAACATTGATTTTATTGTAAAGATAACAACTTTTATGCAAAAAAATTTTGCAGAACCAAAAAAACCTCCTATATTTGCATCCGCAAAGGCAAACAGCTAATGCGGGACTGGTCCAGTAGCTCAGCTGGATAGAGCAACAGATTTCTAATCTGTGGGTCAGGGGTTCGAATCCCTTCTGGATCACTTAACCAGTCCGACTCGCTAGCTCAGCTGGTAGAGCACGACACTCTTAATGTTGGGGTCCAGGGTTCGATCCCCTGGCGGGTCACAGAAGCAAATGCAAATACTTGGTTTTCAAGTGTTTGCATTTTTCTTTTTTAAACCGTGCCGATTCTGTGCCGACTCGTACTAACCTAACCCACTGAATGTCTGCTTGTTACAATTTTTAGGGTCACAAAATTTTCTTCTCTCTTTTTTGCAATTTAAATGTAATCAGCAAGTTATAGGTGGTTTATAAATATAGATATCGGCACGAGTATTACATCGAAAATGAATCTCATATTTTTAACATATTCAAGAAAATATGCAAAAAGTCAGAATACGCTAAATTTAAGCTTAAAAATTCTGATGATGATATGTACTATATGTCAATCGCGAGGCATTTAGGTCTTAAGTCTCGTCTATTGGATTGGACTGGTGACTTTTGGGTAGCGTTGTCGTTTTTATTATATGACAACCTAGACCTTGATGGTACGTTATGGATAATGGCCCAAAGGAATAATTTACTATTAGTAAATAAATCGCTAATTTGCCAATCTTAAATATCTACTTGTTTGTCAATTTATTACATCAATATTTAAGAGTGTTACCAAATTATTATCACATACAATTTGCATACAAAATCGGAGATTTCGGGAAAATAGTAATGCAGAAATACCACAACAAAATTTTCTGTTGCAGTAGGCGATTATTTCTGTTTTCTTTCGCATCCGACACCACGAAGGTATAAAAATAATGCTGACGAAAAGAGAAGTTGCGATAATTTCTTTTTTCGCCAGCATATTTTATGCTGTCCTTACAATAGAGTCGGTTCTCGAAATGATAGTTTTAAGGTCAAT
>JAFOER010000157.1 GCA_017380095.1 Bacteroidales bacterium | reverse complement strand
TGTTTGACGACGTTAGACATCCGGAGGATGGCTAAAAGGAGGAGTTCGCCGTCAAGATGATTTTTTCATCCGAGCAGCCTCAGACGGGCATGAACGAAGGTACTTGGTTCACGCAGGGAATGTGTATAAAAAACGAAGGTATTACATCATTCTGAGCATGCTGCGGGTGGCATTGCGGTTCTTGGCAGTGTTCATCTTTCCAAAGTTGAAGGTAACGCCAAGGAGGAATCTCCTTCCAATGATGCCGGAGTATCTGTCCTCCACATAGTTTGCCTGCTTTATGCGGTTGAAGGTAACAGTCTGGTTGAGTACATCATTCACCTTAAGGCTCAAGGTTACCGCCTTAATGCTTTTGTGAAGCTCAAAGTTCCACAACATGTGGGATTTGCCATAACCCTCCGAATAGCCATCGTACCATCTGTAATCGAGATTGTTGATAATGTTGAAGTTGTTGTTTGTCTTAATCTCCAGCATTCCGTCCACCTCATAATCCCAGGTATTCATATTGGCCTTTTTGTTAAGGGAATATTTCCTTATACCGTGCTGTGCATATCCGCCAAAAGAGATTTCCACAAAATCACTTTCATAATAGAGGTTTCCACCCAAATTGAAGGATCCGGAAGTGGTAGCGCTCTCCTTGAATCCGCTCTCCCCGCTATAGAACTTGTCTCCATTTGCATTGCCCCAGAACTCTTCCATGAACTTGCCGTAATCAAAGTTATCCATATCAACACTTTCAATTTGGGCCACATTCTGGTAAGAGTAGCGTTTTGTTATGCTCGCCTCTGCATTGAGATTCAATCTGAAAGTTCTCTCCTTATTCAAAGGTATGGCATTCATGTAGCAAAATACAGTAATGTTGGTTACCCCTTTCTTTGAGTTTACCGGTACATTGTACTGCACTCCATCCGCATCAAACCAGTTGGCATTAACCACACCATTGGTTGAACGGGAACCGCTCAGCACAGCACTCAAAAAACTGAAGTTCTTCTTGTTGTTGTAATTGGTGTATAAACTGAATGAATGTGTAGAGTACGGCTCCAGGTATATGTTTCCAAAGGTTATGTATGTAGGGTTGGAAATGTCGGGAACAGGAGACAACTGGCTGTTGCTTACATTCTCCACACTGCCGGAATAATTAAAATTGTAGCTGGCCCCGTTTTTTCCACTAAATCCCAATCTTACAAAAGGGGCCCAGTTCCATAGCCACTCCCCTTTTCCTGTGGTCTGGGAGATGCCGTATGTCTTGCTGTAGGTCTCGTTGTTCACTACACTGGCTGATCCGCCAAGCTGCACTCTGGTTTTTCCCTTGTTGTATTGGGCAAGCAACTGTCCGGTGTTGGACATATATCTGTTTTCAGATACTGCTGAGTAGTAGTCGTCATACTCGGAATATCTGTCTTTGTCGGGAAAACCGGCAACAAAAGAGTGTTCCCCTCCGGTGTATTTGTATGCATCTGTGGTTATATCGTTCCGTGAAAGGGAACTGGCCACCTCTGTACTGATTTTCCAGTTTTTACCCACCGGCTCCACATAGGATAGTGTGGCAGAGTACCCACCGCCCTCTGATTTTGTGTTGTAATAGAGGTCCCTTGTATCTGAAATTGCAGATTCATTGTAAAAGATGTCCGAGAACTCCTTCCTCTGCTTGTCCTCACCTTTTATGCTGAATGATCCGGTAAAGGTGATGTTCCTGTTCTGTTTGCCCCAGTTTGAACGTCCAAGGATAACATTGGTACTGTATGTAAAATTATCAGACTCCGAATAATCCTTGGCTTCAGAAGTGTTGAGCAAACCGCTCGCACTGCTGTAATCTTCCATATCCCTGGAGGTTGCAATATCTTTATATGATTCGCTTGAGCCTTTCCTGTAAACCAGTTTAGGGGAGATTCTTACAGTGTATTTCTTCTTGTCTGTCTTGTTCAGGTCCAATGACACATTCAGCCTGTCCTGGGTTGTCTGTCCAAGATAACTTGTATTTGTAAAAATTGAAGGGGCATTCTCCTGCATGGTTGTACGTTTGGTAAGGGTCTCGGTATCAACCTCTGTACCATTGTAGTTTACAGAAGAAGAGAAGTCAAATCCCTTTATCCTTGAGGAGTTGTAGTTTGCACCCATCTGACGGCTTGTGGTGAGACCGCTGTCGGGAACCCCATAGAGATTTTAAAGGATACCATTGTGTATAATGCCACAATGTTCCGTACTGCAGACAATGCCGTGCTGGGAGAACTGCTCAAAAAGATGCCCGGTTTCCAGGTGGCCAGTGACGGATCAGTTAAG
>JAFOER010000156.1 GCA_017380095.1 Bacteroidales bacterium | reverse complement strand
GTCGGGAATAGCATGGGTGATGTCACCGTCGTTGAGTGTGGTTACTGCAATGATGGTGATTGAACCTCCGTCGGGAAGCTGAACTGCCTTCTCGTAGATTTTTGCAAGGTCTGAGTAAAGTGAACCAGGCATTGAGTCTTTTGAAGGGATCTGGTCCATACGGTTACTTACAATTGAGAGGGCATCTGCGTAGAGAGTCATGTCTGTAAGAAGTACAAGCACTTTCTCGTTTTTGTCCACTGCAAAGTATTCTGCCGCTGTAAGGGCCATATCAGGGATAAGCAGACGCTCTACAGGAGGCTGCTCTGTTGTGTTTACAAAGCTGATGATCTTGTTAAGGGCACCTGCGTTCTCAAACATCTGTTTGAAGTAAAGGTAATCGTCGTTTGAAAGCCCCATACCTCCAAGGATAATCTTGTCTACATCTGCCCTAAGTGCCACGTTGGCCATTACCTGGTTGTATGGCTGGTCTGCGTTGGCAAAGAACGGAATCTTCTGGCCTGATACAAGTGTGTTGTTAAGGTCAATGCCCGCAATTCCGGTAGGAATCAGCTGAGAAGGCTGTTTTCTCCTGTAAGGGTTTACAGACGGGCCACCGATGAAGCGTTTCTCGCCGTCAACTTTAGGACCGTTGTCAATAGGATCGCCGTATGCGTTGAAGAAACGTCCTGCAAGCTGCTCGCTTACGTGAAGCGAAGGTGCCTCGCCAAAGAAGATTACCTCCGAGTCTGTAGGGATACCCTCAGTTCCCGAGAATACCTGCAGAGTTACAAGGTCTCCTTTAATTTTTACAACCTGAGCCAACCTTCCATCTACGGTAGCAAGCTCATCGTTGGATACACCCTGTGCCTTTAGTGCTACAGTTGCCTTGGTGATGGCCTCCAACTGGGTGTATATTCTTTGAAATGCTTTAGTTGTCATGGTTGATTGTGTTATTTAGTTGCTCAAGATATTTCTCAAATTCTGCACTTCTGAACTGTGAGTAGTTCATCTGGCGCATGATGTTTATTATGTTCTTGTAGTGTGCTGAGCACTCCTCAAAGTTCTCAAATTCTACTGATGCATCGCATACCTCAAGCACTTTGTTGAGCATGAACTCCTGACGGTCCATAGGGGTTGAACAGTCTATGCTGTCGAACGCATCCTGCTGGAGGATGATGAAGTCTATAAGCTCGCTCTTCCAGTATCTGTTGTGGTACTCCATTGGCACACCGTCGTCACCAAGGATATTGATCTGCTCGTAAGCCTCTTTACCTCTGATGATTATGTTTTTGGCTCTGTTTACCTTCTCTACCCACTCAGGGTCTACTTTTGTATTGAGGTATTCTGCAATCTCAGGGTACTCAAGGTATTTTGAGTATGAGTCAATAGGGTCTACTGCAGGGTATCTCTTGCGGTCTGCGCGGCTCTGGTTAAGTGCGTAGAAACATCTTGCAGCCTTTTTGGTTGACTCGGTTACCGGCTCCTTGAGGTTACCGCCGGCAGGGGATACTGTTCCAATGAAGGTTACTGATCCGGTTGCACCATTGTTCAATTTTACGATACCTGCCCTTGCGTAGAAGTTTGAGATGATTGCAGGAAGGTCTACAGGGAATGCATCTGCACCTGGAAGCTCCTCCATACGGTTACTCATCTCGCGGAGCGCCTGTGCCCATCGGGAAGTTGAATCTGCAAGAAGAAGTACTTTCAATCCCATTGCCCTGTAGTACTCACCAATGGTCATTGCTGTGTATACAGATGCCTCACGGGCTGCTACAGGCATATTTGATGTGTTGCAGATGATGGTTGTACGCTCACTAAGTTTGCGGCCTGTGCGGGCATCTACAAGTTCAGGGAACTCTGCAAAGATCTCCACAACCTCATTTGCACGCTCACCGCAAGCTGCCATAATGATTACGTCTGCCTCTCCCTGTTTTGCAATTGCGTGCTGGAGAACTGTCTTGCCGCAACCGAAAGGTCCTGGAATGAAGCCTGTACCACCCTCAGCCATAGGGTTTAGGGTATCTATACACCTTACTCCGGTTTCCATAATTCTGTATGGTCTTGGTTTTTCCTTGTAACCGCCGATTGCAACTTTTACAGGCCATTTCTGAACCATTGTAACATTGTGCTCCTCTCCGTTCTCATCTGTAAGGACAGCTACAGTAGCAGATGCCTTGTAGCTTCCCGACGGAACTACAGATTTTACTGTATAGTCACCTTTGAATCCGAAAGGAACCATGATCTTATGAGGAAGCCATCCCTCCTTTACTTCGCCAAGCCAGTCTGCAGCAACTACAGTGTCGCCCGGTTTTGCGATAGGGGTGAAGTCCCACTCCTTGTCCATATCAATTGGAGCGGTGTACTCTCCTCTCTGGAGGAATACGCCTGT
>JAFOER010000024.1 GCA_017380095.1 Bacteroidales bacterium | reverse complement strand
GATCATTCTTTGCAGCTATATTTATCTCTTGTTGAGCTCTGCTGTCATTCTTCTCTGTGAAGTGTTCTTGTCTGTCCTTATGCAAGGGCCTGAAGCACAACCGCCCTCGCAGGCCATAACCTCAATGAACGGAGCAGGACACTTGCCTGTTTTTGCATAAACCTTAAGCATTGCAATGTTCTTCTTGTTAAGGTTTGCAACCTTAAGTGCAGGAAGGTTAGCTTTGTCGAGGAATACTTTTACAGCCTGGGTAACGCCACCGTCCTGTGCAAATCCGTGAGCCTCCTTAACTGCTGCGAACGACATCGGATAAGGCTCAATCTTGTTTACATCAATATCAAAGCCGTCGAAAATTGAACCAAGCTCCTCAAATGTCATTACGTAATCTACATTGTCGTGGTATCTTGCCTCTTTTCTCTTTGCAATACAAGGGCCGATGAATACGGTCTTTGCCTCAGGATCTTTGGCCTTTACAATCTCTGCTGTATAGTACATAGGAGATTTTGTTGTAGATACATATTTCTCAAGTTCAGGAATATGTTTCTTGGTAAGCTGTATGTATGAAGGACAGCAGCTTGTTGTCATGAACGGCTGGCCCTCCTCAAGTTTCTCCTCAAGTTCGTGTGCCTCTGTCTCGGTAGTTACCATTGCTCCCTGTGCAACCTCAATTACATCAGAGAATCCGATAGCCTTGATTGCTCCGTAAATCTGGTCGATAGGCTCGCTGAACTGGCCAAGAATTGCAGGGGCAACCATAGCAACCACTTTCTCGCCGCGTTTGATGCTCTGAAGGATGTCAAATACCTGTGAAATCTCAAAGATTGCTCCAAACGGACATGCGTTGATACATTTTCCGCAGTAGATACATTTGCTCTCATCTATGTGCTCAATTCCGTACTCATCCTTGCTGATGGCTTTTACGGGACAAACATCCTCGCAAGGAACAGGAATATAAACAATTGCGTGGTAAGGACAGCTCTGGTGGCAAATGCCGCAGCTGATACATTTGTCGTGGTCAATCTCTGCCTGTCCGTTGTTCTTGAAGTGGATGGCATCCTTAGGACAGTTCATGTAGCAGCTTCTTGCTACACAACCGCGGCAAAGGTTTGTAATCTCATAGTTTACCTGTACGCAAGAAGAACAAGCCTCGTCAATTACTGTAAGGATCTCTTCTTTAAGGTTTTTCTCTCTTGTTACAGCTGCCTGAGCATAATATGAAAGCGGAGTAAGCTCATCTTTCTCGTCTGTCATATCAAAACCCAAAAGAGGAAGTGACTTGTATTTCCACACTGCACGCTCCTTATGGATACAGCAACGGCCCTTGACTTTTGATTTTCTTGGGCTGAGTTCAATAGGAAGTCTGTCAATTCCTTCAACAAGTTTGTCCTCTCTCCACAATTTCACAAGCTTTGCAAGCAAGCCGTGGCGGACAATCATAACATTATTAGTAAAAGCCATATTATAGTATAGGTAATTAAAATAGTCTGCAAATATAGTAATATTTGTCAAAAGTATGTATCAAAACTATATAAACTTGCTTATCGCATCAATGAAAGCCTCAACTGAAGCGGTTACAATATCTGTGTTGGCTGAAAATCCGTAGTATATGTTACCCCTGTTCTCAATCTGTATGTGAACTTTACCAACATCGTCACATCCTCTGGTAATGGCCTGAACAAGGAACTCCTCTACAACTATCTTCCTGTTTATAAGTTTCTTTACTGCAGAGAATGCTGCATCAACAGGTCCGTTTCCGCTGGCAGTTGCCTGGCATATTTCACCGTCTATATTCAGTTTTACGGTAGCCATAGGAACGGAGTTCTTTCCGCATATCACCTGAAGGAACTTCAGGCGGATTCTCCTTGTGGCCTCATTGCGGTTCACACCCACAATTATCATCAGGTCGGAGTCATTTATATCCTTTTTCCTGTCTGCAAGGAGAAGGAATTTCTCGTATGCGGCATTAAGTTCGTCGGGAGTAAGGGAGATTCCCAGACGGTCGTAATGGTGTTTGAGGGCAGCTCGTCCGCTGCGGGCAGAGAGTGCTATGAGGGAGTCGTTCACACCTACATCAACAGGGTTGATAATCTCGTAGCTCCCCTTGTTTTTCAAGACGCCGTCCTGGTGTATTCCCGACGAGTGTGCGAAGGCATTCCTGCCCACAATGGCCTTGTTGGGCTGTACCGGCATCCTCATAAGGGTTGATACAAGACGGGAGTTCTTGTATATGTTCCTGTGTTTGATATCTGTATGGAATGGGATGTCATTGCGGCACTTGAGGATCATGGCAATCTCTTCCAGGGAGGTGTTTCCGGCCCTCTCTCCAATGCCGTTCATGGTTACCTCCACCTGTCTTGCACCGTTCAATATCCCCTCAAGGGTATTTGCGGTGGCCATTCCCAGGTCATTGTGGCAATGGGTGGAGATGATGGCCTTGTCTATGTTGGGGACATTGTTTACAAGATACTTTATCTTCTGGCCGTACTCTCCGGGAGTGCAGTAGCCTGTTGTATCAGGTATGTTTACAGTTGTGGCACCGGCCTTTATTACAGCCTCTATAACCTGTGCAAGGTACTCATTTTCTGTCCTTCCGGCATCCTCCGCGTAAAACTCCACATCATCCGTAAACCTGCGGGCATATTTTACTGCAGCTACGGCACGTTCAATTATATCCTCCCTGCTGGAGTTGAATTTGTATCTGATATGGGTGTCGCTGGTACCTATTCCGGTGTGTATCCTTTTTCTTCTGGCATAGTGCAAGGCTTCTTTGGCTGCATCAATGTCGCTCTCGGTAGCCCGGGAAAGGGCACAGACAACAGGCTCGGTGATATTTTTGGAAATCTCCACCACAGAGTTGAAATCTCCGGGACTTGATGCCGGAAACCCGCACTCAATGATGTCTACACCCAGTGTTTCCAGTGAACGTGCCAGTTCAATCTTCTCTATGGTATTGAGCTGGCATCCGGGAACCTGTTCTCCGTCGCGCAGGGTTGTATCTAATATGTATATCTTGTTTTCCATACCTGTAAAAATAAAAAAAGAGTGACTTGCGGTCTCCAGACCCCATTAGTCACCCTTGTATAACTTGCCTGATGGGGAATTATTCCTCATCAAGTCTTAGATGCTGTACGTAGATAGCTTTCTTAATCTCCTCTCTTCTAGCTACAGATTTCTTAACGAAAGTTTTTCTGTTTCTAAGCTCACGAACAATGCCAGTCTTCTCGAATTTCCTTTTGAATTTTTTCAAAGCTCTCTCAATGTTCTCACCCTCTTTAATTGGAACTATAATCATCTTAAACCACCTCCTTTTTATTTGGACTGCAAAAGTATGCAAACTTTTCAAATTGACAAAAGTTTTTTGCTAAATTTACAACATTATATAAAATGCAGCAGCAGAGTGAAGAACCCTATAGATGAGTATCTTGAGTTTTTGAGTGTGCAGAAAAGGTATTCGGCACGTACGGTGGCATTGTATGAAGATGCCCTGGTGCGCTATTATATATATGTATATGGCCAGGAGGGGACAGGAAAGGGAAATCTGCACGATCTTCTTCCCGACAAATGGCTGGAGTGCCTCACTTCGCAGATCATAAGGGGATACATTGCCCATCTGCTTGGGGAGGAGGGTGTTCTGGCGAGGACGGCCAATCTGCACCTGAGTGCTTTGTCGGGATACTGCAAATGGCTCCTTTTTAAGGGGGAACTTAAAGAGAATCCGGCCAAAGCGGTGCCGCGCCCCAAGGAGAGCAGGAGGTTGCCGCACTTTTACAGGAAGGATTCCCTGGAGGAGTATCTCGGTCAGGAGTTCCCTTCCGGGTATCCGGAAATGAGGGACAGGCTTATTGTAATGCTCATCTATGCAACGGGGATGAGGCGCCAGGAGGTGGTTGATTTGAGGGATGGTATGGTTGATTTGAGCAGAAAAGTGTTCAAAATAGTGGGAAAAGGGGATAAAGAGAGAGAAATTCCCATGATTGGCGCGTTATTTGAAAAAATTTCATTATATTTACAAAAGCGTAGGGAAGAATTTGATTTTGATACCGGCGATGCATTTTTTTTAACGGACAAGGGCGCACCATTGTACCTGAATTTTGTTAATAATGCAGTGAAGAAAGAATTGGCTTCCTTAAAGGGATTTGAAGGAAAAATCTCGCCGCACGTGCTCCGGCATTCATTTGCAACACATCTTTTGAATGGAGGGGCAGAACTCAACAGCATAAAGGAGGTGCTCGGGCACTCCTCGCTGGCGGCAACGCAGGTTTATACCCACAATTCCTTTGAGCAGCTGAAAAATATATATTTAACCGCCCATCCAAGGGCTAAAAAAGGAGGTTAGTATGGATATCAGAGTTCAATCGGTAAAATTTGACGCAGACGTTAAATTGTTGGAATTCATTGACAAGAAAGTAGGGAAGTTGGACAAGTTCTATGAGGATATCATCAATGCCGAGGTTACCCTTACCCTTTTGCCTGACACAGCCAACAAATGTGTGAAAATAAGGGTAAACATGCCGGGCAAGGATCTGTTCATAGAGAAGAATGCCTCAACATTTGAAGATGCAGTAGTTGACTGCGTGGATGTTCTTAAGGAACAGATAGTGAGAATCAAGGAAAAGAAAATGGGCAAATAGAAAATAGCGGAGGATGGCAGAAGCCATCCTCTTTTTTTATGTCCATACTGTTTTACTCAAAAAACATTCCCGCAAGTTCCTGAGCAGAGATGTTGTTGAAGTATGATGTTGTGGGGATTTCCTTAAGGACACTCCTTATGGCATCAATGGTGTGTGGGGTACCAATAAGTTTCTGGCAGAACTCTTCTGTAGGGAGGGTGAAGAAATAGTCTCCCATTATCTTCAGTTCTGTGATTGTCCCTTTGGATACTGTCATGAACAGTTCCACTATGCCTCCCGACAATTTTGCCGTTTTGCTGAAGCTGTATGCAGGGGAGGAGCCGAAGTTCCAGCTCTCCTGGGAGTATTTTTCCCGGCACAGGGCATCTATTGCCTCAATATCTGCCGGGGTAAATGTGTATGGCTCAATCTCGGGGTGCCTGCTGCAGATGTATTGTTCCAGGTAGTTCCAGAAAGATGCTATGTCGGTTACAGGGGGAATATCTGCAGGAAAACTGTCGGGAAGATGCTGCGAGATGTTGGTTACCCTGCTGCGGTTGCTCTGTACTGCTTTTCCTATGAATTTCTCCGGGCGGGATTTGAGGGCTGCTGCCAGGTTGCCCATTGAGGCACTGAACAGCAAGGTTCCGTGCTGCAGGATGCGGTTGTTGTGGATGCATACTGCGTTGCCGGAAAACTTGAGCCCATCAATAAGAAGATCATTGCGTCCCTCAAGATATGCCTTTATCCCTATGCCGTTGAGGGCCTCTATTATTGGACGGGTGAAGCGGCGGAACATGGCACTGGCATCTTCGCCGGGAATTCTCTCTTCTATGAATGTAAAGTTGAGGTTGCCAAGATCATGGAATACGGCTCCGCCACCGGTAAGGCGTCTTACTACCTTTATGCCGTTCTCCTTAACATAATTGATGTCTACCTCTGCCAGAGTGTTCTGGTATCTTCCTACAATTATTGAGTCTCCGTTTCTCCACAGACGGAAAATGGGCTGGTGGAACTCTTTCAGAAGATATTCTTCTGCCGCAAGGTTCCAGTATGGATTTGTGCAGTGGTGGCTTACGTAAAGCATCTCAGGACAGGTTGTATTTTTTTGCAACAGCTCTGTATGCAGCAAGTACAAGGTAACCTATAAGTACTCCAAACAATGCTCCGCATACTACATCTCCAGGGAAATGCTTGCCTACATATACTCTGCTGTATGCTACGGCAATGGACCAGATGAATATGAACCAGGTGTACCATTTTCTTCTGAGAAGTGCCACAGAGATGGTGGCAAAGCCAAAGAAGTTTGCTGCATGAGTGGATACGAAGCCGTATCTGCCTCCTTTGCCCTCCAACAGGCGTACAGCATCCTGTATGATCGGGTCCCACCCCGGACGGTACCTTTCAAGGGTATTTTTGATTGCGTGTACAGAGAGCCAGTCTGTAAGGGCAAAGGTGAGAAGGACAGCCGCTGTCATTACGGCAGCTGTCTTTACATCCCTTTTGCGGAAAAACATGTACAGGACTGCTGCATAGATTGGAATCCCGCTCCATTTGGCGGAGATGAAAACCATTATATGGTCCACTATGGGATTGTTGAATCCGTTGATAGCAAGGAGTATCTCCCTGTCCAGTTGTATCAGCCAGTCCAGCATATTTTAGATCTCTTCGTTAAGTGTTTTCCAGATAAGGTCCTTGAGTTCCTTTATGCCTTCATTTGCAACAGATGAAATGAAGATTGTAGGGATCTTTCTTGGAAGATGCGGCTTTATCTCCTTCTTGAGCTCGTCATCCAGCATGTCGGATTTTGAGATTGCCAGAATCCTTTGTTTGTCAAGAAGATCCGGGTTGAATTTCTTCAGCTCCTTTAGAAGGATCTTGTACTCTGCCAGGATATCCTTGCTGTCTGCAGGGACAAGGAACAGAAGTACCGAGTTTCTCTCAATGTGGCGGAGGAACCTGTGTCCCAGACCGCGTCCTTCGCTTGCTCCCTCAATGATGCCGGGGATATCGGCCATTACAAATGATTTGTCGTCATAGTAATTTACAATGCCTACGCTCGGCTCAAGGGTTGTAAATGCGTAGTCTGCAATTTTGGGGCGTGCTGCAGATACGGTTGAAAGCAATGTGGATTTGCCCGCGTTGGGGAAACCTACAAGTCCTACATCTGCAAGTATCTTCAATTCAAGGATGAACCATCCCTCAACTCCAAGCTCTCCCGGCTGGGCATATCTTGGGGTCTGGTTTGTGGAGGTCTTGAAGTTTGCATTTCCCAATCCTCCGCGGCCACCTTTTACAATGATTTTCTCTTCTCCGTGCTCTGTAACTTCAAATAGCACCTCTCCGGTTTCAGCATCCTTGGCTACGGTGCCAAGAGGAACGTCAAGGTAAATGTCCTTTCCGTTGCGTCCGTGTCTGAGGCTTCCGCTTCCCGACTCACCTTCCTCTGCCCTTATGTGCTTTTTGTATTTGAGGTGGATGAGTGTCCAGAACTGGGAGTTTCCCCTTAGTATAATATGGCCTCCGCGGCCACCGTCACCTCCGTCGGGACCACCTTTTGGTACATATTTTTCCCTATGAAGATGCATTGATCCGTTGCCGCCGTTGCCGGATGCAAGGAACATTTTTACGTAGTCTACGAAGTTTGAATTTGCCATATCTTACAATCAATTATAACAGTTCTTCAATTCTTGCAAAGATTGCTTCAATTGTGCCGTCGCCGTCAATCTTGTGGTACTTGCCCTGCTTGGTGTAGTATTCAATAAGAGGCTCAGTTTTTGCGTGGTATGTGTTTATCCTGTTCTGGATTATCTCAGGTTGGGCATCATCTTTTCTCCCCTCAATGTTTGCCCTGTGCTGTATCCTTTCAAATACGAGCGCGTCGCTGATTATGATTGAGATTACGGTCTCCACCTTCTCTCCTCTCTCTGCGAGCATCTTGTCCAGGATCTCTGCCTGTGCAACTGTACGTGGAAAGCCGTCAAAAAGGAATCCGGTAACTCCAGGATTGTTTGCTATCTCATTTTTAATCATCTCCACAACAATGGAGTCGTCTACAAAGTTGCCGTTGTCTATAAGCTGCTTGGCAATTTTGCCGAGTTCGCTCCCTTTGGCAATTTCCTGTCTGAGAAGGTCACCTGTTGAAACATGGTGATAGTTATGCTTCTCAACCATCAATTTGGCCTGTGTTCCCTTACCTGCACCGGGAGGGCCAAACAGAAGATAGTATTTCATGTTGTTTATATATAAGTTTTAAGTTATCTCTCTGGTGAGCTATTCATCCAAAACGTAGATGTCCTTGTATTGTCTTCCAAGCTGGTTGTAGTCCAATCCGTAACCTACTATAAAGTCATTTGGAATCTGAAGGGCTACGTAATCAATTTTTATATCCTTCCTGTATGCATCCGGCTTGAGCAGCAATGTGCATATCTTTATATCAGCAGCTCCTGCCTCCTTTAGGATCCTGTACATCTCCTCAATGGTGTTGCCTGTCTCCACAATATCCTCCACAACAATTACGGTTCTCCCCTCAACGCTTTTGGTAAGACCCATAATCTGTTTCACATTCCCCGACGAAGATGTTCCTTCATAAGAGGAAAGCTTGATGAAAACCACATCACTTTTTACGGTGATCTTTCTCATAAGGTCTGCAGTAAACATGAACGAACCGTTCAAGACACTCAAAAAGATAGGTGTATCGGTATCTTTCAGATCCTCATTGATCTGCTGTGCCACCCTGCATACGGCCTCATCTATCTGTGCGGCTGTGGTGCATACCCTGAACTTCTTGTCGTGAATTTCAATTGTGTCCATATTGTGCATATTTTTCCAAAATTAACTTCAAACTACAAAAATAATTATTATTTTTGGTTTTTGTAATTATTTGAATGTAAATGCTAAAAATTCTTTTATGGAGCCAAAAGTAAGTATTATAATGGGCAGCACTTCTGATATGAAAGTTATGGAGGAGGCTGCAAAGTTCTTGGAGGAGATGGAAATCCCTTTTGAAATCAACGCATTGTCTGCACACCGTGTTCCCGACATGGTACATCAGTTTGCACAGGATGCACACAAGAGAGGTGTGAGGGTTATAATTGCCGGAGCAGGCGGGGCAGCACATCTTCCAGGTGTGATTGCTGCATCTACACCGCTTCCTGTAATTGGAGTTCCAATCAAATCTTCAAACTCCATTGACGGTTGGGATTCAATCCTTTCAATTCTTCAGATGCCAAGCGGAATTCCTGTGGCAACAATGGCTTTGGACGGTGCAAAAAATGCGGCAATCCTTGCTGTACAGATTCTTTCTGTAGCTGATCCTGAGTTGTTTGCAAAATTTGAAGGATTCAAGTCAGATCTTGCAAAGAAAATTGCAAAGGCCAACGAGGAGCTTGCGCAGATAGACAAATTCAAATATAAAGTGTAAATTGCATACCCTGCGGCGCATATTTTTTTGTAACTTGGCGGCAAATACGCTGCTGAATGAAAAAAATTGCATGTTTGGCGGGTATGATGATGTTGAGCGTAGGGTTATTTTCACAACAGATTGGAAAACAGGGGGAGGAGTTTCTTGAGAGGGTGGCTGCCGAACTTGTTGAGAGGGGAGTTGAGGCAGGGATTGAGGGTCTGTTGGAACATTTTGAAAATTTGCTTGCGGTGCCTTTGGATATCAACAGGGCCGGGGCAGAGGAACTTGAGGAGCTGCTTCTCCTTTCAGATTTCCAGATTGCGAGTCTGTTGGAGTACAGGAGTTCCAGTGGTAATGTGTTGTCGGCTGCAGAGTTGCAGCTGATAAACGGATTTGACAAAAGTACTGTAGATCTCATCAGACCTTTTGTACGGTTTGGAAGCGGCGCCGGTTTGCCGGATGCCGGCAAGGGATCCAGGAGTGACCTGCTTGTAAAGGGGTGGTGGAAAAAGGATGGCCAGGAGTATTTGGGCCCCAAATTCTATACCCAAGTGAAGTACAAATGGCAGTGGGGAGAGAAGCTGCAGGCCGGATTCACATTGGAAAAAGATAATGGGGAGGAAATTCTCACCAAAGGGGTACCTTTGGGGGATTTCCTCTCTTTTCATTTGAGTGCCAGGGAGATTCCGGTAAGGGATATTGCCGTAGTTTCAGATATTGTCCTTGGAGATTATCTTGTAAAACTGGGACAGGGGCTTGTGATGTGGGGTGGTTTCAGTCTCAGTGGTGGTGAGGATGTACAGGGGGCAATGAAGCGTGGTTCAAGGATAGCGCCATATACATCGTCGGACGAGAATGCATTCCTCAGAGGAGGAGCGGCAACCGTTAGACGGAATTTGCGGGGATACAGAAGTGTGGGGCTTACCTTGTTCTTTTCGTTGAAGGATGTGGATGCGAGGATGAAGGACGGCAAATATACATCCCTCCTTACAGACGGGCTGCACAACACGGAGAGCCTCCTTGCCGGCAGGAAGAGCTTGGGTGAGGTTGTGTACGGTACATCTGTGCAGTACAGGGGTTCAAAGGTGAGGTTAGGTATAAACTGGGCCGGATACGGCTATGATGCCCTGTGCGGGAAAAAGGTGCAGGATTACAACAAGTGGCAGATATATCAGGGGCAGTGGGGCAACTTTTCCGCAGATTTTGTTGCATTGGTGGGCAGGAGCAGGGTGTTTGGAGAGGTTGCAATGGATTATGGAGGGAGCGGTGCTGCTGTTGCCGGAATCTGCTCAAGATGGGGTGAATGGGATTTGTCGGGAACAATAAGAAGTTACTCAAGGAGTTATATAGCCCCTTACGCGGGTGCATACAGCACCATAAGTTCCTGTTCCAACCAGGCAGGAGTGTCTGTGCGTGGAGCCAGGAGTTTTGCACGTGGAGGAAAACTCACCGTTGGAGGGGATTATACATATTATCCTTGGGAGAGGTATAACATAAGTGCACCATCATCTGCTGCCAAATTGTGGGGAAGGTGGGACAAAGCTGCCGATGCATTCAGCTGGAATGTGAAGATGTACGGAAACTGGAACTCCTGGAAAAAGCAGTACAAATTGGGGTTAAAAGGTGCTCTGGGCGGTGCGGTTTCCGAGTATCTGCAACTGAAATTAAGGTATGAAGGGGTAGTATGGTGTATGGATAAGGCAGGGTTAAGCGCCGGGGCTGAGGCAATTATAGGTAGTGGAAATTCTCGGGCGAGGCTGGTGCTCAGGTGCGCATATTACAATTGCAGGGACTGGAATACCAGGCTGTATATGTATGAGTATGACCTGCCATCGTCGTTTTCTTCATCATTGATGTATGGTGAGGGACTCAAGTACTATGCCCTGTTTTCATACAAATTTGGAAGGAATATTGCCTTTTATCTCAAAGGAGACGATATTCCAAGGGTAAAAATGGGGCTCAAGATGAGGTTTTTTTAGTAGATTTGCATAAAATAAAATCAAACCGAAATGAGACCAGACAAAACACTTGGCGTGTTGGGCGGAATGGGCCCTGCAGCCACAGCGGATTTCCAGAGGGTGCTTGCAGAGAGAACCCCTGCCGGAACAGACCAGGAGCATCCGAGAATGATTGTATATTCACATACCATTACTCCCGACAGGACCACTTTCCTTTTGGGTAAGGGCCCCGATCCTACGGAGTACATCAAGGACGGCCTCAAGACCCTTATAGGTTGGGGTGCGGACATATTGTGTGTAACCTGCAATACAGCCCATTACTTCATTGACGGATTCAGGGATGAGATAGAGAAACCAATTGTACACATCATTGACGAGACAATCCTCAAATCATCACAGGTGTCTCCAAAAGGTGCATGGCTTACAGCAACCCTTGGAACAATGAGGACCGGCCTCTACCAGAGGCACGCTGCCGAGTGCGGCTACAACTTCCGTATTCCCGACGAGCAGACCCAGATAGAGATCCATGATATGACCGACATGGTAAAAGCCGGATTGCATAAGGAAGCGGGTGAGAAATTCAGGGGTATAATTGAGCGCCTTTGGGCAATAGAAAAACTCCCAATAGTAGGTGCCTGTACAGAGATTCCTATAGCATATGCAAATACTGGTCTTGATCCTGAAATGGGAATTTCAAGCCTTGAGGCCCTTGCAGACGGATGTATCAGAGAGTTGTACCATAAAAAATAAGACTTATGAAAATTAAGATATCATTGCCGGTGCAGATACTCATAGCACTTGTTGTGGGTGTCCTGTTTGGCGTTTTTGCACATGATTATGTGCAATATGTAAGTTGGGCCGGAGAGATGTTCCTCCGTTTCCTCAAGATGATTGTAGTGCCTATTGTATTCTGCTCTATGGTTACCGGTGTTGCCAGTTTGGGCAATCAGGGAGGTTTGGGCAGGATTGCCGGAAAGACATTCGGATTTTATGTGAGTACAACCGTAATTGCAACAATTATAGGTCTTGTACTTGTAAATATGTTGCAGCCGGGAGCCGGCTCGTCATTGGTTTCTGACGGCGCTGCGGCATCGCAGATTGCAAATGCCCAGAAAGTGTCATTGGGCCAGCAGATCATAAACATAATTCCAAACAATGTCTTTGATGCTTTTGTAAGGGCAGACCTTTTGCAGGTAATCTTCTTTGCAATCCTATTCGGATTCTTTGTAACCAAAGTCAGCGATAAGGCAAGAACCGTAATAGTTGATTTCTTCCAGGCTGGAAATGATGTTATCATGAAAATTGTCCTTGCTGTAATCAAGCTTGCCCCTTACGGAGTGTTCTCCATTGTGGCCAAGATGATATCTCAGCAGGCAGGTGATATGGACAAGCTCATGAGTGTGGCACAGAGCCTTGGCATGTTCCTGCTAATAGTTTGGGTTGGATGTATGATACATTTCTTCATAGTGCTCCCTTCATGTGTATTCTTCTTGGGCAAGGAAAACCCTTGGAGACATATGAAAAAGATGTCCACTGCAATCCTTACAGCATTCTCAACATGTTCGTCGGGAGCTGCACTTCCAATCTCAATGAAGGACTCGCAGGAGAAATGTGGTATCTCAAGCAGAATTGCCGGATTCACATTGCCTCTTGGTGCAACAATCAATATGAACGGAACAGCACTTTACGAGGGTGTTGCCGTTATATTCATTGCACAGGTATATGGTGTTGACCTCTCAATTATGGAGCAGATAATCATCCTTGTTACTGTATTGTTCTCGGCAATCGGTGCTGCAAGTATCCCTATGGCAGGCCTTGTAATGCTTTCAGTGGCAATCTCAGTTGCCGGTCTTCCAATGGAGGGTGTAGGTCTTGTACTTGCTGTTGAGCAGCTTTGCGACATGCCTCGTACAGCAACCAACTCTTACGGTGACATGTGCGGTGCATTGGTGATTGCGAAATCGGAAGGTGAAAAGCTTACCATATAATGCAAGTTTCCTGCATTTGCATAAGGTGGCCCTCAGAGGTCACCTTTTTTATTTTCCTTCTCTCCACCTCTTCCCTTTACCCTCTGTGATCCCGGCTTTCCCTCCCGACAAACAATACCTTCATTTATTTTATACACATTCCCTGCGTGAACCAAGTACCTTCGTTCATGCCCGTCCGAGGCTGCTCGGATAAAAAAATCATCTTGACGGCGAACTCCTCCTTTTAGCCATCCTCCGGATGTCTAACGTCGTCAAACACACGCCGTCACAAGACGATGATTTTTTCACCCTCCCTTACCGCCTCATCCGGGAAATCACTCAGGGTACTTGTTCCCTCCAGGAATGTGTATAAATCAGGCAATGAATGATATAATGGCACCGCAAGGCAACAGCAATGTACCACAAAATATCCTGAGGTGGCGTAGG
>JAFOER010000155.1 GCA_017380095.1 Bacteroidales bacterium | reverse complement strand
GTGCAAAATCATATTTAAAAATTAATAACACTATGAATACTCCTACAAATCTAAAGTACTCTGCAGACCACGAGTGGGTAAAAGTAGAGGGCAACATTGCAACAATTGGTATTACAGACTTCGCACAGAGCCAGCTAGGTGACATCGTTTTCGTTGACATCCAGACAGAGGGTGAGGAGCTTGCAGCAGGTGAGGTTTTTGGTGCAATCGAGGCAGTAAAAACTGTAGCTGACGGCCTAATGCCAGTTTCAGGTAAAGTAATTGAGGTTAACGCAGAGCTAGAGGGCGCTCCAGAGTCTGTAAACACTGATCCATACGGCGCTGGCTGGATGATCAAAGTTGAGATGAGCAACCCTGCTGAGTACGATGCATTGCTTGATGCAGCTGCTTACGAGGCTGAGTGCAAATAATCAATACATTCACACCTACAGGAAGCCGGCCCGTAAAGCCGGCTTCTTTTGTTTGGCACCATTTGTGTTGTATATTTGCAGCATCTAACTGAAAACGAAATGAAAAAAGGAAAAATTCTGGCTACAGCGGCCATGGCGGCTCTAATTGCAATCTCACCTCTAGCCGGCGGAGCAAAAGCACAGAGCAAAGCCGAAACCAAGCTTTACAAGACTGTAATGACAAAAAGGGACCTCAAGAACGCAAACAAGTTCCTTTCAAAGTTCCCTGAATCCCAATACAAATCCACTGTTCAGAAAATAAAGGACTCCATTGTGTTCTACAGCCTTAACAGCAATGATGTAAAAGGATATATCTCTTTTGTGGCTTCCAACCCCAAATCCTTCTACACAGGAGCGGCAAACACCCGCATTCAGGAGCTCAACACCAGCTCAATTTCCCCAGAGCAGGCGCTTGAAGGTGCAGTAGCAGCAGGATTCCCTAAAGAGGAGATTGCATTTGCTGCAGGAGTGAAGAATATGAACCAAGAGCACATAGCCGTAATACTTGCCCCAAAAGCGGGTACAACAGCATACACAATAGCGCTGCTTGTGCAGAACAACGGCAACTGGGAGACAGCCGGCAAGGTGGAGGAGCAGGTATATACAAACGATTACGCCCTTAAGGACTTCACACTGGGAAAAGATGCCAAAGCGGTAACAATCAATGGAATGCAGTATCTATACTACAGCTACGCCAACAGCACCACAGATGTAGACCCAAGGAGCAGGATCCATAACAACGACAGCGAGCTTGTACTCAACCTGTACTCTCTTGAGGACAACACTGTATACAACATCCTTTTCAGCGGCAAGACCCAGGACGGCATCCTTTACGGAAGCTCAATGGACGCAGAGCAGGCAGGTGCCGGCGCAACCGAGCAGCAGGCATTCCTTATCAGCCAGATGAACGGAATGGAAAACCTCAAGCCATACGAGGAGGAACGCTTCCAGGCACAGGAGCTTATCAAATGGTGGTACAACAACAACCCGCAGGGAAGCAAGGACCTTGCCTTTGGCATTATTCCCGACAATTCTCCACTTATCCCAATGTTCAGCCAGTGCAAAGACAAGGAAAAAATTGGAAACTACACAGTTGCATTGCTTGAGAACATATTCGGCAACACTATAATCATGGTTCTCAACAACCAGAGCAAACAAT
>JAFOER010000154.1 GCA_017380095.1 Bacteroidales bacterium | reverse complement strand
AGTGTCAAATGTACCGTCTGTAATCATTTTATCAATGGTGTTCATCTTCTTAACAGCCTTACGGATAGTAGGGAAGTTAGTAAGCATTCCACCTGGCCATCTCTCTGTAACATATGGCATGTTAACAGCAGCAGCCTTCTCGGCAACGATCTCTTTTGCCTGTTTTTTTGTAGCAACAAAAAGGATTTTTCTACCTGCGCGAGCAAGTTGTTTCATCATATTTGCTGCTTCATCTATTTTGACAACGGTCTTGTGCAAGTCAATGATATGAATACCATTCTTCTCCATAAAAATGTATGGAGCCATTTTTGGATTCCATTTTCTTTTCAAGTGACCAAAATGCGAACCTGCATCAAGTAAGTCTTGGAAATTTGTTCTAGGCATTTTTCTTGTTTTTTCTTTTTTTTATAAATCTCTTTATGTCAATTTGGGGTAGCGGCAATGCCGGTCCTCAAATTTTCCGCAGCTGAACAATTTAATGGGTAGTTCCCAAACGGGATATTCCCAAAGGGAAGTCCCAAAAAATTTGAATTCAAGCTGTGCAATGATGTAATCAGCTTTCTGTAAATACTAACGTTTGCTGAACTGGAAGCGTCTGCGTGCACCAGGCTGACCAGGTTTCTTTCTCTCAACCTCTCTAGAGTCGCGAGTTAGGAATCCTGCTGCTTTAAGTGCTGGGCGGTACTCAGCATTGATAGCGCAAAGTGCGCGTGCAATACCAAGACGAAGTGCCTCTGCCTGACCTTTGATTCCACCACCGTCAAGGTTTACTTTGATGTCAAAATCTGCCAAAGTGTTGGTTACCTCAAGTGGCTGTTTAACGATAAACTGAAGAGTCTCCTCTACGAAGTAGTTGTTCAACTCTTTGCCGTTAATGGTAATATTACCTTTTCCTGTGTTCACATAAACGCGAGCAACTGCTGTTTTACGTCTTCCAAGGGCGTTGATTTGTTCCATGCTCTGTGTTTAAATTTCGTTAAAAGTAACTGTTTTTGGTTGTTGTGCCTGGTGAGGGTGCTCAGGACCTGCATATACATGTAGGTTACGAAGCAACTCTGCTCCAAGTCTGTTCTTTGGAAGCATACCTCTTACTGCCTCCTCAAGTACAGCGGTTGGTTTGCGTACTAGCAACTCCTTAGGATTTGCAAAACGCTGTCCGCCGGGATACCCTGTATGTCTAACATACACTTTGTCGGTCAACTTTTTACCTGTTAGGCGGATTTTCTCTGCGTTGATAACGATTACGTTATCGCCACAATCCACGTGTGGGGTGTAGTTGGCCTTGTTCTTGCCTCTTAGAACCAATGCGATTCTGCTGGCAAGTCTTCCTAAAACTAGATCAGTTGCGTCAATTACCAACCACTCTTTGGTAACGGTCTGTGCATTTGCCGAAACTGTCTTGTAGCTTTGATAGTCCACTGTGTTGATTTTTAAGTTAATACTATATTTTGTTGCGATTTTCCCCTATATAAGGGGGTGCAAAGGTAGTAATTTTTTTCAAAGTACCAAAATATCAGCTATTTTTGCATTCTGATTCACTTATATTTACAACGGAAAATGAAGATTGGAGATTTGGATTTGGGGCACAGGCCGCTGTTCCTGGCACCTATGGAAGATGTTACGGATGCGTCGTTCAGATATATCTGCAAAGAGTTTGGAGCAGATATGATGTATACGGAATTTGTATCATCCGACGGACTCATAAGGGATGCCAAAAAATCTTTGGCAAAGCTTGTTACATTTGATTATGAGAAGCCCATAGGTATCCAGATCTACGGCCATATTCCGGAGGCTATGGTAGAAGCTGCAAAGATGGCTGAGAACGCTGCACAGATTGCAGGTGGTGCCGGACCGGATATCATAGACATCAACTTCGGTTGCCCGGTGAGCAAGATTGCAGGAAGGGGAGCCGGCAGTGGAATGATGCGTTTTCCCGACAAAATGGTGGAGATAACCAAATCCGTGGTGGAAGCGGTTAAGCTCCCTGTTACCGTAAAGACACGCCTTGGTTGGGATGAGGATTCCAAGATAATCGTAGAACTGGCCGAGAGGCTCCAGGATGTGGGTATAGCAGCCCTTACCGTGCACGGAAGAACCCGTTGCCAGATGTACAAGGGAGAGGCGGACTGGACCCTTATCGGGAAAATCAAGGAAAACCCGAGGATGCACATACCTGTAATAGGTAACGGTGACATTACAGACGGCCCGGGTGCCGCAGCGGCATTTGAGCGTTATGGCGTGGACGGCATTATGATAGGAAGGGCAACATACGGCCGCCCTTGGATATTCAAGGAGATAAAATACTTTATGGAGCACGGGGAGCCAATGCCGCCACTTACTGTGGAGGAGAAGGTTGCCCTTGCAAAGAAACACTTTGCAAAATCAATATCCGTAAAGGGAGACCGCGTGGGTGTACTTGAGATGCGCCGCCATTTGAGCAATTACTTCAAATGTCTTCCCGACTTCAAGGAGACCCGCCTGAAACTGGTAACCGAGAACGACCCTGCTAAGGTTGTTGAACTTCTTGATTATGTTGCTTCCCGATGGGGTTCTGCGGGAGAATCATCACCTCAATAGGGATGTAGAAGAGCCTCTTCTTGAGATCTTGGGACAGATAAGGGTTGCCTATGAGCCTCTTGCTGTCCTTTTCTGTTGTAAATACAACGGCAGTAGGGTACTTGGCTGCCCAGTCGTTTATCTCCCTTATATTTGCTTTGGAGAAACTGTAATGGTCCGGGAACTTTATTGAGTCCTGTACCTTATATTTGCCTACAATATGGTTGCGGAACTCTGTGTCATTTGCAATTCCTGTAAAGAAAATGGCATTCTGTGAGTATACGTATCTGGAATCTCCAGCAGAAGAATCTACAGGGCGGGGCTCTCCGTAAAATATTGTGGAGAAACACAAATTCTGACTGGCGTTCAGGCCAAGCCTGCTGCGCCACTCCTTTTCTACAGGGGCAATCTGCTCCGCACACAACCGGTCATCAATTATACCGTCGTGCTCGCCAAAGCGGGGAGCCTTGGTAACTATCACGCTCTCAGCCCTCCGTATCTGCTCCGGAAGGTCCCTGAGTCTCCCAATCGGGAGAAGATTGTCGGAGAAGATGGGGTTGTGCCAGTTTACAAGTACAATTGAGTGGGATGGCCTTACCCTGCGGTGCTGGAATGCATCATCGAGTATTATCAGTTCCGGACGTACCCCTTCCGGGAGTGCGAGCAGTTTCTCTATTCCCTCCTTCCTGTCGGCACATACCGCTACGGTTATGTTGGGGAACTTGTGCTTTATCTGCAGTGGCTCGTCTCCAATCTCTGCAAAAGTGTCTGTATCCGTTGCAATCCTGAATCCT
>JAFOER010000153.1 GCA_017380095.1 Bacteroidales bacterium | reverse complement strand
TTTGCATATGAGTATCTCAATGACAAACCTCATCTTTTTGAATTCCTTGTTTAACTTTAACTAAAACACACTTACACTTATGAGCGCAACTAAAGACTGGACAAATTTGTCCTTTTCATATTCCAAAACCAATACAGTACTTACATGTCTTTATAAAGACGGAAAATGGGGCCCTATTGAGAGCCAGAGTGCAGATACTTTGAATCTTACAGTGTTCTCTCCATCATTGCATTACGGTATGTCATGCTTTGAGGGGCTTAAAGCCTTCAGAGGAGCGGACGGCAAAGTGAGGATTTTCCGCCCTGACGAGAACGCAAAAAGATTGCAGAGTTCTGCAGGGTTCTTGGGAATTCCTTGTCCCGACGAGGATCTTTTCAAAAAAATGTGTGTTCAGGCAGTAAAGGAGAACTTGGATTTTCTTCCCCCTTATGAGCTAAGGGCATCATTGTATATCCGTCCTATCCTTATTACCACTATCCCTTCAATCAACCTTGTGCCTCAGCAGGATGGAATCCTGTTTATGGTAATCACCCTTCCTGTAGGTTCATATGCCGGAAAGGTTCTTGATCCTATTAAGACTGTAATTGCAAGGGACTATGACCGTGCTGCCCCTAACGGAAGCGGTTCGTTCAAGGTTGGCGGCAACTACGCATGTGCAATGTATGCAACCGGTGTTGCTGTAAAACAAGGATACAAAGATGTATTGTTCTTGAATCCTGAGACCAAAAATATTGACGAGTTCTCTTCTGCAAACTTCTTTGGTATAAAAGGTGATAAATATGTTACTCCTTGTGCCAAAACTGTCCTTCCATCAATCACCAACAAGTCTCTAAGGCAGGTTGCTGAGGATTTGGGAATGACGGTAGAGAGAAGAGATATTCCAGTAGAGGAACTCTCTACATTTGAGGAGGTTGGACAGTGCGGTACAGCAGTGGTTATTACTCCAGTTAAATTGATTGAGGACAAGACCGCCCTTGCAGCTGAGAATGTAACCGCTTCTTACGCTTATAGCGAGGAGTGTGGACCTAAGAGCCGCAAGCTTTACGAAACCCTTACCGGTATTCAGTATGGTGAGATAGAGGACAAGCACGGATGGTGTACAATCCTGTAGAACTGCTTCCATAATAATTATAAAGGAAAATAAACCTTTGAGAACTTAATCCCTCCCAAATCTGCGATTTGGGCCCGAGTTCAGAGGCCTTCGCTTGAATGAGAACGGGTAAACCCTTAAGGAGACCACGGGCGGTCACGGTTTTCAAAGGTTTATTTTCCTTTTTATTTGTTTCTGTTCCAGTTTTTCAGTTTTTCTACGCCTTCCGGGTTGTAGATTCCGCCAATCATGGCAACTCCGCCAAAATTGAGTTGCCTGAGGTAGGGGATATGTTCAAGGGTAACACCGCCAAGGGCTATTGTTTTGTTGTCAATTATTCCCTCTTCAGATGCACGCATGAGCTGCTCTGCTGTAAAACCGGATTTGTATCCGGCTTTTGATATGCTGTCAAAGACCGGACTCAGAAAGAGGTAGTCATATCCATCCTTACAACTTTCAAGTTCCTCAAGGGTATGGCAGGAGCGGGTCCTGAATCCCCTGTAGTTGTGGGGAAGCTCCCTTATGTTCCTGTTTATGTGAATACCTTTAAGTGAAAACTCTTCATAAAGTTGGGGATAATCATGGACAATAATTTTTGCCCGTGCACCGGAATTGAGTTGGGCAAGCAGATTCCTGCATTCTTCAATGCAGGAATCAGGCTTCCTCAGGTGTATGGTATCAATTCCGCTTTCAATCAGACTCCCTATCAGGTGCAGGTCTTCATCCGTAACCTTTGGGGTTGTTATTGCAATGACCTTCATTTCTTCAGAGCCTCAATTATAAGGTCTGCAACTTTTTTTCCCGACAACAGCATTCCTCCGAAAATAGGTCCCATTCTTGGTGTGCCGCTTACAGCCGAAGCTGCCATTCCGCATACATAAAGGCCCGGGTATATCTCTTTGGTCCCGTTTACAACCTCCGCCTCACCGGAAATCACATCCAGAGAGCGCTCTCCAATTACGTCTCCGGTCTCTGTAGCCAGGCGTATACCGTTCTTGCGGGCTACAGTCCTGCACATTTCACTGTCGTGTCCTGTTCCGTCAATGACACATTTGGCCATAATGTTAAGGGGATCCACATGCATTCCCTCCCTCAACACTGGAGTCCAGTTTACAACCACTCCGCTTACAGCATTGTTCTTGAAGATTACATCTTCTACAGAGTAGCAGTTGAAAATTGTTGCACCGGCATGAACGGCTTTATAAAGCAGTGCAGATGTGCTCTCCACAGAATCCATAACATACAGGTTGCTGTTGTACTGTTCATAATTGATTTCAAACTCCTTTATTATATGCAGAGCCTCCTCCTGTACAACAATCTGGTTGAACATCATGGCACCTCCCCACATGCCACCTCCAGGAGAGAGTTTCCTGTCGAATTGGGCCACTTTCAGTCCTGCCTTTGCAAGATAATAGGCAGCAACAATACCTGATGGCCCTCCACCTACAATTGCAACATCCAAATCCAGGTTCCTTTCCAGTTTGCTGAAATAGGTACTGATAATACCTTGTGATACTTTTCTTTCAATCATAATTTTGTGTTTTAGTGGTTTTATTTATTATACAGAATGTATTATTGCAACAATTTTGGCCATTTCATCCACAGGGTCACTCGCGTTAAGCACACTTCCGCTCAGGGCTATTCCACTCATGCCGCACTCCAGCAGAGCTGCAATATCCTCCATGCGGATACCACCAATGGCAACAATGGGAATATCTGTCCCGGCTGAAACCATTCTGCTGAGTATTTCCCTGTAACCTTCAAGACCGATTGTGGGAGCAAGATTCCTTTTTGTAGAGGTAAAACGGAATGGGCCGCATCCAAAATAGTCGGGAACAGAATTGCCGATAATCTCCCGGATATCCTCAAATGAATTTACTGTGGCTCCAATTATGGATTTGCTGCCAAGAATATCCCTGGCATCGGCTATGGACATGTCATTTTTGCCAAGGTGAACACCATCTGCCCCAATCCTTTTTGCGAGCAGCACATTGTCGTTGATAATGAATGTCGCCCCATGCTCCCTGCACATCTTTTGTGCGGCAAGGGCAGTCTCCTCCAGCAGGGATTCATCCGCATCTTTCATGCGGAGCTGTATCCACCGGCATCCGCCTTCCAGTGCCATACGTACTGAATCCAAATAAGAATACCTGCCGTTACAATGGGTTATGAACTGTAATCTGTATCCCGATGAATTTGTAATTTTAACCATACCTTCATTGAATTTTCGTTCAACTTGAACGGTTGGTACGGCAATGTCCATGGAACGGACAAAGATGAGGACTCCAAACTTCCAGCGTCAGCATTATCTGTACTGGTGCAATGTGTATAATCTCAGCCACGGTTGCCTTCAGGCATTACCGGACACCACCATTCGAGTTCAAGTACAAATATAGTAAAAAGGTATCATTTCCTGCGCGGATGGAGAGAAAAATGCACTTCGGGCAGGAAAATACCCCAAATCCTGCTCGGATGGGGTGAAAAATGCACTTCGGGCAGGGAAATGCCCCAATTCCTGCTCGGATGGGGAGAAAAATGCACTTCGGGCAGGAAAATACCCCAATTCCTGCTCGGAAGTTATTCGGGTCAGTTGAAAAAGAGGGTGAACTCTGAGCCCTGTTCCGGGGTGGAGCGGGCGGTGATGTTGCCCCCGTGCAGGTGCATGATCTGTTTGCAAAGGCTCAGACCTATGCCGCTGCCGTTTTCCTTGGTGGTGAAAAACGGGATGAATATTTTGTCAAGTACATTGGGGAGTATGCCGGGGCCGTTGTCTGAGACGGTTATGGATACTGTTCCTGTTTCAGATACGGATGATTTTACCTGTATCTGCGGAGAGGGTACTTCTGCACATGCTTCAATGGCATTTTTTATGATGTTTATCAGTACCTGCTCTATTTGGGTGCGGTCTGCTTTTATGGATATTTGTGGAGCAGGTTGTGCAAAACTGATGTAATCATTGGGGATAAGTTCTGCAATGCCGTTGAACAGTTCTGCCAGGGTTACTTTTTCTTTTACGGGGGCTGGAATTCTGGTTATGCGGCGGTAGTTTTCCACAAATTCCAGAAGCCCTTTGCTCCGTTTGTGGATTACCTGCATTCCCTGCTGCATCCGGCTGTATTCCACCTCTCTGGTGCTCAGTGTTTCCGAGAGGGAGATGATGGGGGTAATGGAGTTCATTATTTCATGTCCCATTACCCTTATGAGTTTTTGCCACGATTCTATTTCGTTGGCTTCCATTGTCCGTTTTTTGTACAGCCTCATGGCCTCCCTCAACTCATCTGTGAGTTCTTCCAGTTGTGCATTCCTGTATTTGCTCCTGAAACTCAGGGCAGTATCTCCGCAGCGGATATTCTGGGAGAGTTGCTTCATAAGGCGCAGCTGTATCATCTGCAGCCTGTAGAGATTGATTCCCAATCCTGCAATGAACAGGGCCAGGAGGATTCCTGTAAAAGGCATCCTGTGGCTGAAGGCAAAGAATGCGGCGGCCGAAAGGAGTA
This sequence comes from Bacteroidales bacterium, assembly GCA_017380095.1. Lineage (GTDB taxonomy): Bacteria > Bacteroidota > Bacteroidia > Bacteroidales > UBA932 > Egerieousia. The sequence continues at coordinate 9,871 of JAFOER010000153.1, read as the reverse complement.
CTATGGCACAGATGTGCGCGATTACGGTTGTGGAGTATCTTTTCATTGCAATTTCCTTATTTGAGTTTCCTGTAGAGTGCATACCTGGTTATTCCAAGCAGTTCGGCGGCTCTGTTCATGTTGCCGTCGCTGAGCTCCATTGCACGGTCAATTGCCTGCTGTTCAAGTTCTTTAAGGTTAAGGTTTGCAGGCTCTTTCCCTTTGCTGCGCTGTGATGGTTTCAGGGCAAGGTCGTCGGGATGAAGGGAGAGACCATTGCCAAGAATCACTGCCCTTTCAATAATGTGCTGCAGTTCCCTCACATTGCCCGGCCAAGTGTATTTGAGCAGATGCTCTTTTGCCTCGCGGGTGATGCGGGGAACCTTTTTTCCATATTTGTGGGAGTATTTCTCTGTAAAATGCTCTGCCAGGAGGATGATGTCGTTGCCCCTTTCCCTCAGAGGGGGGATGTTGAGTTCAATGGTGTTTATCCTGTAGAAGAGGTCTTCCCTGAATGTGCCGTTCTCCACCATTGCGGGGAGATCTGCATTTGTGGCACAGATTACCCTTACATCTATTTCAATTGGGGATGTCCCGCCCAAGCGGGTTATCCGTTTGGATTCCAGGGCGGTAAGGAGTTTTGCCTGAGCCTGGAGTGGGAGGTTGCCTATCTCATTGAGGAACAGTGTCCCCTTGTTGGCAATTTCCATTCTTCCCGGTTTTGCCTTTTTTGCATCTGTAAATGCCCCTTTTTCGTAGCCGAAGAGTTCACTCTCAAATAGTTGCTCGGGGATGCTTCCAAGGTCTATATGTACAAAAGGCCTGTTGTTGCGGAGGGAATTCCTGTGCAGCAGCTGGGCTATGAGGTCTTTTCCAGTGCCGTTCTCTCCCAACAGGAGCACGTTGGCATCTGTGCTGCCCAATTTTTCTGCAGTGGAGAATATTCTGCAAATGGCCTCCGATTCCCCAATTATCTGGGGTAGGGGAGTTTTTCCGTTTGCCAGCACAGCAACCTGCTCCTCCAGTGTATCCACCTCTTTTCTGCTCCTCCTCAATTTTATTCCCGACGAAAGTGTTGCCAGCAGTTTTTCATTCTCCCAAGGTTTTGTGATGAAGTCGGTTGCTCCCGATTTGATGGCCCTTACAGCCTTCTCGGTATCTGAGTATGCTGTCATGAGGATAACCACGGCATCCTTGTCCATCTTGAGAATTTTTTCCAGCCATTCAAACCCCTCCTGGCCGCTGATGGCATCTTTGCGGAAGTTCATGTCGAGGAGGATGATGTCGGGAAGATACTCTTTCATGAAGAAATCTATCTTCTCCGGGGTTTTGGCTACACGTATTTTCTCTGCGTATGGCTCCAGAAGCAGATTGAGTGCAAAGAGGACATCCTCGTTGTCGTCAACTACCAGTACCTTTCCTAAATTTTCCATATTTCCCTTTGGTTTCCTTTGTGCAAAGATAATGTATTGTTGCGGTTAAAAATGTGCGTTTGCGCACATAATGTGTTTGTTTGTGCACATTGTTTTGGTTTTGTCTGTTTCTGTATCTTGCAGATAATGAATGGAGTGTACTTTTGGCATGCATTTGGCCTTATGGGTATGTGTGAATAATTGGCATTTATAGTTAAATTTGAAAATCAAATAATCCATGTTTTTACATTATCTGACATTAGCTTTAAGGAACTTGGCCAAGTACAAGGTACAGAATCTCATTTGCATTCTGGGTCTGGCCGTTGGCGTGTTGTGCTTTACAATATGCCTTTATTGTACACGTTATGTGCTTTCTGTTGATGAGTGTTTTTGAAATAAGGAGAGAATTGCACATGTCCGTATGGTAAGCAAGGACGGCATGACCAGTTTTGCCGGCACTTGTACCGCAATGGTTGATGAATTGAGGAGCATGAACATTCCTCAGCTCAGGAGTATTGTTCCCATTGCCTATCCAAGGGAGATGACTTTCAATTGTTCTGTGTCTGAGAATCTTGTTTTGCCTTATACGCTGCAGTCAATTGAGACCGATGGGGAGTTTCTGGATGTGTTTACCCCTGAAATTATTGCCGGTACATGGGAGAGTGCTGTAAATATGCAAAATTCCATTGTAATCTCAGAATCTGCAGCAACAAGGATTTTTGGAAGCTCTTCAGATGCTCTTGGAAAGAATCTGGTATTGACCCACAGGATATGGTCTTCTCCAAAATCTACCCCCAAAAGCGGTGGCATATCCTATACAGTGGCTGCGGTGATGAGGGATTTTCCCGGAAACAACTCCCTCAATTTTATGAATTCATTGGATGTCCTGAGGCTCAATGATTCAGAAGGTGTAATCAATTATGTAAAACGGAATCCTTCTGCAATAGAGAACACCACCGGTACAAATACTTATGTGCTTTTGAATGAGGGATTCAGCGGTAAAGATCTTAAGGAATGGTTGCTTAAAAATGACTATTCCTACAAAACGTTAGGGATGGATGCCATTGTTGATGCAACACCTCTTGGAGTAAACGAATCATTTTATCTTATTGCATTCATAACCGGAGCAATAGGAATATTGATCCTCTCAATATCATTGTTGAACTTCTTCAATTTCCTTGTCTCCGTATTTTATAACAAAACAAAGGAGTTCTCCCTAAGAAAAGTGTACGGAGGGGAGTTCTGGCATCTGTTCAGGCAACTGTATGTGCAGGCTGCCATAGTAGTGCTTGTCTCTTGCCTTTTAATGCTCTCAATCATAGAGATTATTGGCGGTTCATTGAGCCTTTCAATAGATATGATTGACTTGAATTTCCTTGTAAGCAAACGGATTCTGGTTATGCATGCCCTGCAATATACTGCAATGCTGTTGGGCATTTGTGCATTGATTTGCCTGGTTGTAACAATCAGACTCTATAAGATATCGGTCTATACCGGAATAAGGAGGAAAGTTGCTTCCAATAAAGTTGTCGGGAGGAACATTATGCTCTGGTGGCAGATATTCATTTGCTGGATATTCCTGGGGCTTGTTGGAGGGCTTTACATGCAGAGCAGAAAGAGTTCGGGAATAATGTTCTCTGAACTTCCAAAAGATACTAAAAGTTCCATTGTGAGTGTAAACCTCAATTATTCATTTGTAAATGAAGAGTGGAAACGTGTGATGATTGACAAGTTCTCAAAACACTCATCTGTACAGGAGATGCTTCTTACCGACGGATCTTTATGTGAAGACTTCTCCGGAAATTCCCGTATCTTTTGGGAAGGGGATGAGAATGATTATGAGAAATGGTTTGATGTGCTGCTTTTGACTGTTCCCGACAATTTCTTCAGTTTTATGAACATAGACATTGAGCAGGGGGATATGTTTGAAACATCGGACCAGGTGATAGTTGACAGGAGGTTCCAGCAGAACAGCGGAGAAGAAGTTGTGGGAAAAGTGTTCTCCATGAGCAACAGTCCTTATACTGTAAAAGGTTTGTGTGAGACTTATACCTATTCTTTATATGATTCGGATGGTGCAGGGTTTGTTTTTGTTCCAAGAAAGGAGAAAGATTATATAGGGCACTGCTATCTCAAATGTACCCCTGGTGATGCCGGTAAGGTTAGAAAATATGTTGATGATATCCTGGGTAAAGAGCTTCCTGCTACCATAGATTACCGTTCAACTACATTGATGGAGGATATTTATGCGGTACAGGTTATAGAATACAGCTTGAGGAAAGTGTTTGTATTCTTTGCCTTGGTGTGCATCCTTATTACCTTGCTGGGAGTATATTCAAGCATAAGCATGGATACCGCCAAGAGGGTGAAGGAGGTTGCCATTATGAAGGTGAACGGTGCCCAGGGCAGACATATTGCGTGGAAATTCACAAGGCTTTATGCAATTTTGCTTGTATCAAGTGCCATGGTTGCTTTCCCGCTGCTGTATGTGATATTCCACTTCTGGAGGATGATGTATGTGCAGTTCTTCAACTGCGGTCCGGTGTTCTGGATTTCGCTCTTTATGGTACTGGCTGTGCTTGTGGGGATTACAATCTTCTGGAAAGTCTCTGCAATTGTAAAAATCAATCCTGCAAGGATTATACAGCAGGAGTAAGGAGGGGAGGGCAGCTTTTCCTGCGCGGAATGTGTTGCAGCTGAGTGGGACACAAAAAAATATCCTTTGAATCAGTGATTTCAAAGGATATTTTTTGTTTGTGTGCCGCACGCCTCTATTCAAATACCAGTGTGCCAAAGTGGTCGGGGCGGTGGAAGTTTGGTTTCTCTATGCGGATAGGGTGCCAAGAGAGGTAGTGCTTCTGAGGCATGTTGTCGCCGCATTTGTAGAAGTTTGCCTTGATTGAACGTCCTTTGAGGGGTTTCACTTCAGACAGCGAGTAAAGTTTCACAGGAAGGGCAACGGTAAGTTTCCAGGTGTATGGCTGGCCGCCGTTCTCTGCTTTTGTCTTTATCCCGAAAGCTTCTGAGCCGAGGGTTGATTCCCTGCGGATCTGGGAAAGGACATCATCGCCGTAGCGGGTGCGGTCTGTGCGCTGTGCTCCACCTGCAAAAGTACCTTTGCCAATACAGTTCAGCTCAAGGTTGTAGTACTCGCCACCTTCGCCTGGAATTGCAAAGAACTCCACGCAGGAGTCGGTATATGGCTTGCTTCCAGCATCCTCGCCAAATTCAGCCTTTATATCATCTTCTGTAACGAGGTACTGGATGTAGATTTCGCTTGGAGTATAACCTATACGGAACCTTACGCTTGGCTCATATTCACCGTTGTAGGTTGGCCAGTTGGCGCAGGCGATAGGGGAGTACTCCACGTTTTTCGCATTGAATGCCGCCTCAATTTCTGCGGCAGTAGGTTGTGCTGTATTGAATAAAAGTTCTTTAACAATTAGTGTCTGGTCTTCCATAGTTTCCTGATTGGTCTTGATTTCTACTTTTTCCATAGGTTTGTCAGAAGCGGCACTGCCACAGGATATAAGGATACCTGCGGCAGCTGCCATTATAGTTCCACGCTTAAGTGAGCCGGTTTTCATCTGTTTTATTCGAATTTATATTTTACAAACAATTCAATTGCCTGGTATTCTGCCATTCCAAGTTTGTCATAAAGGACAGCCGTATTGTGGTTGCGTTCCTCTGCCCTTTGCCAGAACTCGCGTTTGTCTGAGCCAGGGAACAACGGACGGTCTTTCTGAGACTGGTGGCGGAAAATTGCCTCACGTTTTATCTCTACCTCCTCAGGGCTTAGAGGAACTGCCATTTCAGCCTCTGCCACATCCCATTCCTGCCATGCTCCGCGGTACATCCATACGCGGCAATCCTTGAACCACTCCTCGCCGCGCAACTCCTCACAAGCCTGAATTATGGCCTGGAAACATACACGGTGTGTGCCGTGAGGGTCTGAAAGGTCGCCTGCAGCAAATATCTGGTGAGGTTTTACCTCCTGCAACAGATTCTTTATAATGTCTATATCTTCTCTGCTGAGAGGTTTTTTCTTTACACCTCCTGTTTCGTAGAACGGCATTTCAAGGAAATGAACCCTCTCTTCAGGGATGCCAAGGTAACGGCAGGCAGATTTTGCCTCTCCGCGGCGGATGGAGCCTTTTATCTCGCGTACATCCATTGGGTCTGCTTCACCAGGGCGTTTGTGCTTGAGCTCCTCAATAACCCTGTTGTATCTTTCGTTGGCCTCGTTGTAGTCGAATCCGTAAATCTTGGCACTCTCGCGTACAAAGTCCATGTATTTGATTACGTCGTGGTCGAACACTGCAATGTTTCCTGATACCTGGTAAGCAATGTGCAGTTCGTGCCCGTGGGTAGAGAGGCGTGCTACGGTGCCTCCCATAGAAATCACATCATCGTCGGGATGAGGGGAGAAGACAATTACCCTTTTTGGGAAAGGTTTTGCCCTCTCAGGGCGGGTTGAGTCATCTGCATTTGGTTTGCCGCCCGGCCATCCTGAGATGGTGTGCTGCAAATCATTGAATACCTTTATGTTTATGTTGCTTGCAGGGCCGTGCTCGGTAACAAGGTCAGACATTCCGTTGTCGTTGTAGTCGCGGTCTGTGAGTTTGAGGATTGGTTTCTCCAGTTTCTTGCAGAGCCAGAAAACAGATTTGCGGATCATGTAGTCTGTCCACTCGCATTTGCCTGTAAGCCAAGGGGTATCTATGCGGGTAAGGTTTACCGATGCCGCATTGTCTACAATCACGCTTACATTGTTGTGCTGCTGCAGGTATGATGCCGGGTTAAGGTCTGTTACCGGTCCTTCAACAAGTTTCTTTATTGAGCTGGCCTTTCCTTCGCCCCAGGCAAGCCAATAGATCTTTTCCGCCTCCAGTATTGTACCTATACCCATTGTAATTGCGTGGTAAGGAACATATTCCACCCCAAAGAAATCACTTGCCGCAGAAACCCTTGTGGTGTGGTTCATTGTAATGAGCCTTGTGCGGGAATTGTACGGAGAACCCGGCTCGTTGCTTCCCATTCCACTGGTAATGAGGATATCTATTCCTCCCGACAATTTTATCTGTTCCTCATAATTGTTGCAGTACGCTGCAACATCATCCATTTTGCTGCTCTCCAGGCAGTGGATATTCTCCTGAGGTATGTCTGTAAGGTCGAATATGTACTCCTTGAGGAACCTGTAATGTGTCTGCAGTTCATTCCTCTCCAGCGGATAATACTCGTCTATAGAAAAGATCTCTATATCCTTGAAGCTGAGCCTGCCGTTTTCGTATGCCTTTACAAGGTCTTCATATACAGGAATACATGCAGATGAAGCGGCCAGGGCCAGCACGCATTTCTTTCCTTCATTAATTTTTTTGTTTGCAGTGATGATGATATCATCTACAATCATCTTGGATGCGTCCTCCTGCCCCTTGAAAATGCTGACAGGAAGTTTTTCATAACGCCTTGAAAAATCTGACAGACTCATATATGTGTGTTTTTAAATTTATAATATAACCTTTCTGATGGCAATAAGTTTAGTGAGAAGCTGCTCAACAAGGTCAAGTCTGAGCATGTTTGCACCGTCTGATTTTGCCTGTGCAGGGTTAGGGTGTGTCTCCATGAACAGACCGTCTGCACCAACTGCAATTGCAGCCTTGGCAATGGTCTCTATCATCTGAGGCTGGCCTCCGGTTACTCCGCTGCTCTGGTTTGGCTGCTGCAGGCTGTGGGTTACATCCATTACAACCGGATATCCGGTTTCCTGCATTTGAGGGATGCCACGGAAGTCAACTATAAGGTCTCCATAGCCGAACTGTGTTCCGCGGTCTGTAAGCATTATATTGTTGTTGCCGTGGGATGCAATTTTCTCGGCTGCGAATTTCATTGAAGAAGGGGCAAGGAACTGTCCTTTCTTTATGTTTACATATTTTCCTGTCTGTGCTGCTGCTTCAAGAAGGTCTGTCTGGCGGCAAAGGAATGCCGGAATCTGAAGAATGTCCACATCGTAAGAAGCGGCAAGTTCCGCCTCGCCAGGATTGTGGATATCTGTTACAACCGGAACCTGCAGGCCGTTTTTTATGTCTTTAAGGATCTGCAGTCCTTCACGGTCACCTATTCCGGTAAACGATGAGGCTTTTGAACGGTTGGCCTTACGGTAAGAGGCCTTGAATACAAACGGAACCTGGAGCCTCTCGCATATTGCTTTGAGTTCCTTTGCTATTTGCCACGTAATTTCCTCGCCTTCAACAACGCAAGGACCAGCAAGAAGGAAAAAATTATCATTGTTATATTCTTTTAAGTAAGGTAAGTTTATTCTGTTCATAATATCTGTTTTGCAAAAAATGTGCTATCCTACAAATTTAAGAAAAAAATGTCTGGTTTCGTGCTCTTGCCAGACATTTTTTTTGAACTATTTTCCAATCTCCTTTACTGTGGGGCTGTGGCAGCTCATCCCTCCGTCGGCGATGATTGTCTGCCCTGAGATGTATCTGGCATCTTCCGAGGCCAGGAATGTTATTGTACCAGCAATGTCTTCCGGTTTTCCTGCGTATGGCAACGTGTTGTATTTTAGGAATGTATCCCTGTCTGCAGGAGTAAGGTTGTCTATGGCGGCAGGAGTGAGGACAAGGCCTGGAGCCACGCCGTTGCACCTGATTCCATATTTACCGTACTGGGTTGCCAGGTATCTTGTAAGATTAATTACGCCAGCTTTGCTTATTCCGTATAATGTGCCCCTGAAATCGCCCAGCAGTCCACCTATGGATGCTACATTTATAATGGATCCGTCCCCTTTGCCTTTCATATGGGGGAGGGCAGCCTGAGACAGTGCAAGCATACTGCGCAGATTGGTATGCATAACCTCGTCAAAGTATTTGATATCAAGGTGTTCCACATCAAGGTCCTTTGAGAGGTTGCTCCCTCCAACATTGTTTACAACGCAGTCTATTGTTCCGTAGAATTCCAGTGTCTTGTGTACTGCATTTATGGCACATTTTAGCTCTGTTGCCTCATAATGGATTGCCTGTGCGTGGAACTGGTTGTCCCTTAGAGAGGAAGCCAGTTTCTCCGCACGTTCAATGTTATGGTCTGCAATTACAACTTTGGCACCCTCCTTTACAAATCTCTCTGCTGTTGCCTTCCCGATTCCGCTTGATGCCCCTGTAATTAGGGCAACTTTGTTCACCAATTTTTTCATATCTGTACATTGTTAATATTGAGACATTCATTTGTCTTCATTACTAACAATGCCGGTGAATTAAAGTTGCAGAGTTACAGCTGGTAACCGTATTTTTTCCAGAGGATGTTGAGTTTCTTGCGCAGTTCTGCCTCCTTTGCATTCTCACCAGGTTCATAGAACTTTGTTCCCGACAATTTATCGGGAAGAAACTCCTGATCCACAAAGTTGCCTGCGTAGGAGTGGGCATATTTGTAGTCCTTGGCGTATCCGAGGTCTGCCATTAGTTTGGTAGGGGCATTGCGCAGATGCAGCGGAACGGGTAGGGGACCCTCTCTATGAACACGGTCAAGTGCTTCATTTATTGCCATATAGGCGCTGTTGCTCTTTGGCGAGGTTGCAAGATATATGGCGCACTCTGCAAGTGGAATCCTCCCTTCCGGCATTCCTATCTGGTGAACGGTGTCTATTGTTGCCTGGGCCAGAAGCATTGCATTGGGGTTGGCAAGGCCTATGTCTTCCGATGCCGAAATGAGCATCCTGCGGGCTATGAACATTGGGTCTTCGCCGCCGGCTATCATCCTTGCAAGCCAGTATATTGCTCCGTTGGGATCCGATCCGCGGATACTTTTTATGAATGCAGAGATGATGTCATAGTGCTGCTCGCCGTTTTTGTCGTAGAGGGCAATGTTTTCCTGCAGGCGTTCCTGAACTGTCTGGTTGTCAATGACAATTTCTGCAAAAGGAGGGAAGCTGGAGGTGATTATCTCTATAATATTGAGCAGTTTGCGGGCGTCTCCGCCTGAGTATCTGAACAGCAGTTCCTTTTCCTTTACTGTAATTTTCTGTTTCTTGAGGTATTCGTCCTGTGTTAGGGCACGCTGCAGAAGTGTGTCCAGGTTTTCTACGCTCATTTCCTTGAGGACATATACCTGGCATCTTGAGAGCAACGGACTTATTACCTCAAATGAAGGGTTTTCTGTTGTTGCTCCAATGAGTGTGAATGTGCCGTCTTCAACGGCGCCAAGGAGCGCATCCTGCTGACTTTTGCTGAAACGGTGGATCTCATCTATGAAAAGAATTGGGGCAACAGTGTTGAAAAGGTTTGTCCCTTTGGCCTTTTCTATAACTTCACGGATATCCTTTACACCTGAACTGATTGCAGAGAGGGTGTAGAAGGGGCGGTCGAGCTGTGATGCTATGATTCTTGCCAAAGTTGTTTTGCCAACACCCGGAGGACCCCACAGGATGAAAGAGGAGATATTTCCTGCATCAATCATCTTGCGCAGGATGGCGTTGGGGC
>JAFOER010000023.1 GCA_017380095.1 Bacteroidales bacterium | reverse complement strand
GTATTTGCAGGCAGTACGCGAGGTACTAGAGTCAATCGAGGAGGTTTATAACCAACATCCTGAGTTTGAGAAAGCTAAAATCGTTGAGCGTATCGTTGAGCCAGATAGAATTTTCACATTCAGAGTTACTTCGGTAGATGATAACGGTGAGGTACAAACTAACTTGGGTTACCGTGTACAGTTCAATGCAGCTATTGGACCTTACAATGGTGGTATCCGTTTCCATAAAGCAGTTACTCCTTCAATGCTTAAATTCTTGGGCTTTGAGCAGACTTTCAAAAATGCACTAACTACTCTTCCTATGGGTGGTGGTAAAGGTGGTTCAGATTTCGATCCAGTTGGAAAATCTGACGCTGAGATCATGCGTTTCTGCCAGGCATTCATGCTAGAGTTGTGGCACAATATCGGTCCTGATCAGGACGTTCCTGCAGGTGACGTAGGAGTAGGTGGCCGTGAGATCGGTTACATGTTCGGTATGTACACCAAACTTGCAAGAGAGTACAATACAGGTGTTCTTACAGGTAAAGGTGCTTGCTGGGGTGGTTCAATCCTTCGTCCAGAGGCTACTGGTTTCGGTGCACTATATTTCACTGAGCACGTTCTTGCTAAAGCAGGTAAAGATATTAAAGGTAAAACTGTTGCCCTTTCAGGATTCGGTAACGTTGCTTGGGGTGCTGCAACCAAAGCTACTGAGCTAGGTGCTAAAGTTGTTGCTATCTCTGGTCCGGACGGCGTTTGCGAGATTCCAGACGGTATCACTAAAGAGATGATCGACTACATGCTAGTTATGCGTTCATCTAACCGCAACAAAGTTGAGGATATGGCTACCCAGTTCCCTGGTGCTGCAAAATTCACTGCTGGTAAAAAAGCATGGAGCGTAAAATGTGATATCGCTCTTCCTTGTGCATTCCAGAATGAGTTGAACGGTGACGATGCTAAAGAGCTTCTTGCTAACGGTACATGGTGCTGCTGCGAGGTTTCAAACATGGGTTGTACTCCTGAGGCTATCAAAGCATTCCAGGATGCAAAAGTATTGTTTGCCCCTGGTAAAGCAGTTAACGCAGGTGGTGTAGCAACTTCTGGTCTTGAGATGACTCAGAACGCTACTCATATCAGCTGGTCTGGTGCTGAGGTAGATGCTAAACTTCACTACATCATGCAGAGCATCCACGAGGCTTGCGTTAAATTCGGTCAGCTTCCTGACGGTAGAGTAGACTACGTGAAAGGTGCAAACATTGCAGGTTTCATGAAAGTTGCTCAGGCTATGTTGGAGCAGGGTATTATCTAATAATATCACACAAGTCCATAAAGAAGAGGGGGTGGCTCAAGCCACCCCCATTTCTTTTATATATTTGGTAGCCGTTGTGCGGCTCACCTTCATTTTCCGGGCAATGGCAGAAATGCTTGTCCCGTTTTTAAGCAGATGCCTTATTTGTGCATCTTTTTTTGTAAGCTTCAGTTTGCCCGCTTTACCTTTCGGGCGCCCGAGCTTTATTCCCTCATTCTTTTTGCGGGCGAGGGCCTTTTGAGCAAGGAACCCAGTTTTCGCTTTTCAACAGCCATATTGCCGGAGATCTTTTCTTCGATCCACTTGTCAATACGGATGTTTCCGGAGCTGCAAAAATTGTTGATTTCAAAACGCTGATTCTCCACAGACTGTTTGTCTGTAGAGACTCGAATGTAACCGTAGATCATAAAAAAGTGTTTTTGGGGTCGATTCCTAAAGTTACCCAAAAACTTTGGATTATTTTTCATTTTATTTCTGAAATTTTGGTTTCAAATTGTAAGCAATTTACTCAAGTGCCCTTTTAGTGTAAATTGAAAAAAAAGTGATATTGCCTAAAAAATTTCTTTTTTATATTTAAAAAAGCATATTGGTTTAATTCTGTAATTCTAATTGGTAATACACTTAAAATAAATTAGGTATTTTAAAAAATTAGTTTATCTTTGCAAAGTTGTGGATATAGCGCATATTTTTGCGATTTAAAACTAAGTGTTATATTTGCGACTTGTAGTATAAGTATAATTGTACTGCAATGTAGTGGAAACCTACAAAATCAATTAATAATATTAACCTTAAAAAAAACCTTTATGAGAAAAGTAAAGTTTTTCTTGACAGTGCTCTCATTATTGGCTGTTAGTTTTGCATATGCGCAGAACATTACAGTTAAGGGTACTGTTACAGACGCCGCTGATAATACTCCACTTATCGGTGCAGGTGTTCAAGTAAAAGGTAGCACTCAAGGTACAACAACAGATGTTGACGGTAACTTTGAGATCAAATGTAGCCAGAATGCTACCCTAGTAGTTTCATACGTTGGTTATGAGACAATGGAGGTTGCGGTAAACGGTAAAGCCGTTGTAAACGTGCAGCTAAAAGCAGACTCTGAGATGTTGGAGGATGTTATGGTTATCGGTTACGGTTCCGCAAAGAAAATCAGCTCAGTTGTTGGAGCTGCAACTACAGTTAAGAAACAGGTGTTCCAGAACAGACCTGTAGCAAGTGCCGGTGATGCCCTTCAGGGCCAGGTAGCAGGTTTGCAGGTATTTACCTCATCTGGTGAGCCTAGTGCTGCTGTTTCAATGCGTTTGCGTGGTGTTAACTCAATCAATGCATCCAACACCCCTCTATTCATCCTTGATGGTTCTCCTGTAAGTTCATCAGTATTTACTACTTTGAACTCTAACGATATCGAGAACATCACTGTATTGAAAGACGCTTCTTCTACAGCTATCTACGGTTCACGTGCTGCTAACGGTGTTGTTTATATCACTACTAAAAAAGGTGCTTCTGAGAGACCAACCGTTAAAGTAAGTGCACAGTACGGTATCTCATCTGTAGCAAGCAACCCTTATGATATGTGTGATACTGAGCAGTATTTCCGTTTGCGTGAGATGATCGATCCAGCTTTGGTTAACAATGCACAGTTCCAGGCTCTTAAAAAATTCCGCGTTGAGAACGACTTCAACTTCGACTGGAGAGGATGGATCCTTAACGAGAGCGCTCCTACTGTAAGTGGTGACCTTTCTATCGCTGGTAGAACACAGAAAATGGATTACTATGTATCTTTCAGTGCATTTGACCAGCAGGGTGTTGAGCCTGAGTCTGCACTTACAAGATATGGTGTAAGATCAAATATCAACTCAAAAGTAACTGACTGGTTGAGAGTTGGTTTGAACTTGGGTCTAACTTATCAGGAGACTGAGACTGCAGGTTACTCAGGAACAGGTAACTCATGGTACAACCCTATGAACATTGCTGACTGGTCACTTCCATACGCAGTTCCTTATGAGATCCTTACTGATGCTGCAGGTAACTTCACCGGTTTTGGTGAGGAGCAGGACTACATCACTGATATGGGTCTTTACAACTACTACTACCTGATCGCTCAGCAGCCTACTTTCAAAAACTATATCAGATTGAACGGTAACACTTACCAGGAGATCACTCCTATCAAAGGTTTGGTTATCAGAGCTGCTCAGGCAATTGAGGCATACGATTACAGATATACAGGTAAAGTTCTTTCAGATCCTTACAAGTTGTTCACAACTTCAGCATCTGAGAGCTTCTACAGAGATTATACTCTAACTTCTACAAACACTGCAGAGTACAAATTCACTGTAGCTGAGAAACACAATGTTGTGTTGTTGGCAGGTCACGAGTCAATCGTTAACCAGTATGAGGGCTTCCAGGCCAAATCATCAGGTATGAGCGACAACCGTGTAAACAACGTAAACGACGGTACCAAATATGAGCAGCCTTCTTACTCATTCTCTGAGAAAGCTTACAACTCATACTTCGGCCGTATCAACTACGATTATGCAGACAAATACCACCTTGAGGCAACTTTCCGTAGAGACGGTTCTTCATTGTTCGGTGCAAACAAGAGATATGCAAACTTCTATTCATTCGGTGCAAACTGGAATGCAAAGAAAGAGAGCTTCCTTGAGGATGTAGAGTGGTTGAACAAATTGAACGTTAGAGTATCTTACGGTACAACAGGTAACTCAGGTATCAGCGAGTACTTGGCTAACGGTTTGCTTGGTAACTCATCACAGTACAACGGTGAGGAGACTTGGGGGCTTTCACAGGTTGAGAACCCAGACCTTACTTGGGAGACTGTAGAGTCTACAAACATCGGTATCAGCTCAAGATTGTTTGACTTGGTTGATGTTGAGTTGGAGTTCTACAACAAGAACACCAAAGATATGTTGATGGAGATCCCTTACTCTTACTCTACCGGTTTCTCTGGTGGTTGGGGTAACGTTGGTAACATGAACAACAAAGGTGTTGACCTTACTTTGAACTTCAATGTTCTTAACACTAAAGACATGACTTTCAACGTAAGCGGTACTTTCAACTACAACAAGAACGAGATTACAAAATTGTTCGGTGGTAGAGACGAGTTCGTTGTTGCAAACACAGGTATCAAATATCAGGTAGGTAAAGCTCTTGGTGATTTCTACTACACAAGATGGGCTGGTGTTGATCCTGCAACCGGTAAACAGGTTTGGTTGGATAAAGACGGTAACTTGACAAGTGTTTACAGCGAGGATGATGCAGTATTTACAGGAAAACAGCGTTACGCTCCTTATGCTGCTGGTCTACAGTTGGATTTCGCTTGGAAAGGTCTATCAGTTAGCGCAGCATTCTCAGGCGTATTCGGTAAATGGACAATTTCAAATACCAGATACTTCATTGAGAACTCAAACTTTGCAGCTGACCAGAACCAGGCAGCTATCATGCTTGATATGTGGCAGAAACCTGGTGACATTACCAGAATCCCTGCTGCTAACGAGCCATTGCAGTTCGATACTCACCTTTTGGAGAACGCTTCATTCGTTCGTTTGAAAAACTTGCAGATTGCTTACAGCCTTCCTAAGAAATGGTGTGAGAAATCAGGATTCCTTTCAGGTGCGAGAGTATATGCAATCGGTAGAAACTTGTTGACATTTACTGAGTACACTGGTTATGATCCAGAGGTTGACTCTAACCTACAGTTGGGTAACTACCCTAACTCAAAACAGTTCTCATTCGGTGTTGAGCTAACCTTCTAAATAATTGACAGAGTATGAAAAAATTAATATTTACATTACTATCAGTAATTCTTCTTGCTACCTCTTGTAGCTTGGAGAAAATGCCTTCTGGTTCTGTCAGCACCAATGACATCCAGAGTGTTGATGATGTAGCAAAGTTGAGAAACTATTTGTACATCAGACTTAGAGGTATGTATTCAGGCTCTTACATCTATTCTGGAGAGCTTATGGGTGACCTATTCCACGCTAGCTTGGGTTACGGTAACCGTGGTGGTGTATACCACAAATGGCAGTGGACTTCTACCGATGGCCTTGCTGAGGGTCTTTGGGGACACGTATACTTTACTACAGCTTCTGTAAACTACCTAGTACAGGAGATGGACAAACTTGCTGAGAAAGTTGAGCTTACAGATGCTGAGAAAGCTCAGTTGGAGGTTTATTACGGTGAGGCTTACTTCATGAAAGCTATTGCTATGTTTGAGGCAGTTAAAATGTTCTCTGAGCCTTATACCAAAAACCAGAATGCTCACGGTATGATGTTGGTTGACACTTATGCTCCTACTTCGGATGCTGCTACCTATCCAGCTAGAAGCTCTGTAGCTGAGACATACGAGTTCATTGACAAATATCTTGGTATGGCTGCTACAAAATTGGCTAAAGTTCCTGGTAAAGTAGCTTCAATGTTCCTTACATCTGATGCAGTTTCTGCAATGCAGGCTAGAGTTGCCCTTTTCAAAGGTGACTACGCAACTGCTATCTCAAAATCAACTGCATTGGTTGACGGTGGCAAATATCCTCTAATCTCAGTTGAGGGTGTTGCTTCACAGGAAGAGCTAAACGCTGTTGTTGAGGAGTTCAACGCTCTTTGGACAGATGATAGCGGTAAGGAGTGTATGATGCAGCTTTATGCAGACTATGCAGCTTCTTCTCTACCTTCTTCATTGAATTATTCATACATCAGCTTGAATGCTGCAGGTGTTTACGCTCCTGACTACATTCCTGAGCAGTGGGTTGTTGACCTATATCCTTCAAATGATATCAGAACACTATGGTATGGCCAGCACAAGCTTACTTACGGTAGCGTAACAGGCAATGCTGTTCTTTTGGAGAAATTCCCTGGTAACAGAGAGCTTCAGGATCCTTCTAAAGCAACTTCTGATTATATCAACAAGATCAAATTGTTCCGTATTGCTGAGCAGTATCTTATCGCAGCTGAGGCTTATGCTTATTCAGGTGACGAGGAGAAAGCTAACGAGTACTTGAACAAATTGTTGGCTGCACGTGAGATCGCTCACGAGGAGCTTACTCTATTCGGTGATGATTTGAAAGAGGCTATCAAAGAGGAGCGCGTTAAAGAGCTTATCGGTGAGGGCTTCCGTTTCTATGACCTTAAGAGATATGGTCAGGGCTTCGCTAGAGGTGCAGCTCAGAACCAAGCACTTATTACAAATGCAGGTAGCACCCAGACTGAGTTGTTCAGCGCAACTGCAAGCGACTTCAGATGGTTGTGGCCAGTACCTCAGGCTGAGATTGATTCAAACCCTCAGATTGCTGAGCAGCAGAATCCTGGTTATTAATATTTAATACGAAAAGAGATGAAAAAATTATCAATGAAACTATTGTCTGTAGTAGGAGCATTGGCAGTTGTCTTTGCATTGACTTCTTGTAACCAGGATATGATGGAGACAACCTATACTCCAGACAATAATAACGTTACTTTTGAGATGTCCTCTGCTTCTTACAGCTTGGAGGGACAGCCAATTGTAGTTAAGATCAATAGAGGTGTAGCTAACGATGCTATCTCTATTCCTCTTACACTTACAGATGCTCATGGTGTTTACACTATGAACAAGAAATCTGCAGATTTTGCTGCAGGTGAGTACACTACTGAGGTTCAGTTGTCTTACAATGTTGAGGATTTGAAACCAGTAGTAAACTATGCTTTCACTTTGTCTTTCAACGAGGCTGATATGGCTATTTCTGGAGCAAGCAAGCTTACCGGTAACTGCCAGATGCCTTTGGTTTACAAAGATTGGGGTAAAATGTCTGCTAAAGCAGGTTCTTTCTTCGGTTATGTTCCTGCAGAGAAGAGAACTTGGGATATCCAGTTGGCTGACTATACCAATAACTATTTCAAAGTTAAAGGTTTCTTTGGCGGCGAGACTGATCTTGAGTTCAATATTCAGGACGGTTCTGGTGTTATCACTGCTCCTGGTGTAAGCTACTACAGTGCAACAGGTGCTGCTCCATTGGCAAAATTTGTTTCTGGTGCTGTTCACCCTTCATACGGTGTAGTTACTGTTTGGGTTGACTATGATCCTGCATGCACTGTATTCGATAACCTTAATGATGAGGGTACTCTTCAGTTGGGTTCTATCATGCAGTTTGATACTTTCATTACAGTATCTGCCGGATACTTTGGCTGGTATACTCACCAGGCTGTTGTTTCAGCAGTTAACTAATAATTGAATTTCCAAAATCAATTATACCTGTTGGGGTGGCAATTGCCGCCCCAACTTTTTTTATTTATATATCTGTTCTGAAATTTATTTAGTATATTCGCGTACAAATGTTAAAAAAATATCAGACTATGAAAAAATGTGTATTGTTACTTCTTGTATCTCTTTTATTTGTAGGAGCAGCTTATGCACAGAAGAAGGAGAAGAAACAGAAAACTTTGAGTGAGACTGAACTTAAAGTTGCACAAGCAGTTTCCAAGAAGATGCTTGATGAGAATCTTGTAATGTATATGTCTGTTCTTGTTTCAGATTATGGAAGGACAGCTTTGGACGGGATAAAAGTTACCCTTATTGGAGACAAGTTTACATGCAATCTTCCATATCAGGGAAGCTCGAGGATAAATACATACGGTTCCCAGAGTGTGAATGTAACTGCTAATGATGCTCCTGTTAAAGTTGAGAGCATTTATAATGAGAAAAAGGGTTACTACAAGCTCAACTTTGCATTTGAGAGTGACTATGATTCGGAGAGGTTTACAGCTACTTTAAAGGTATTTTTGTCGGGAAAAGTAAATCTTGAGTTGAGCTCTTCCAGAAGGGGAAGTGCAAATTACCAGGGTGGCCTTTTCATAGAGATGTAATTTGGAATGATAGGAGTTTTTGATTCCGGTGTAGGAGGGCTCTCAGTATGGAGAGAATTGTATAAAGAGTTCCCGCAGGAGAAGTATCTGTATTTCTCTGATGCGGGTTTTTGCCCTTACGGACCAAAGACTAAAGATGAGATAATTGCCAGGGCAAAGTTCATTACAGAATATTTGATGGCTTATGGCGCAGAGATTATTGTTGTGGCCTGCAATACTGCTACCGCAGCTGCAATAGAATACCTCAGGGGCAATTATCCGATACCGTTTGTAGGTATGGAGCCGGCTGTGAAACCGGCAGCAATAAATACCAGAACAGGGGCAATAGGTGTACTTGCAACCAAAGGAACTTTCAAGGGGGAGCTCTATTTGAGGACCCTGCATAAATTCGCTTCCAATGCAAAGGTGTTGGAGCAGGTAGGTGAGGGTTTGGTGGAGCTGGTTGAAAATGGTGAAGTGGAGACGGCCAAGGCGAGGGATCTCATAGGCAGGTATGTTGTTCCAATGCTTGAGCATAATGTGGACCATATTGTTCTGGGCTGCACCCATTATCCTTTCCTGGAGAGGGTGATACGGGAGTTTACCGGTGATAAAGTGGAAATTGTGAATCCGGCGCCGGCCATTGCACGCCGGG
Organism: Bacteroidales bacterium; assembly: GCA_017380095.1. Classification (GTDB taxonomy): domain Bacteria; phylum Bacteroidota; class Bacteroidia; order Bacteroidales; family UBA932; genus Egerieousia. Next base: position 7,426 of record JAFOER010000023.1, on the reverse strand, counting down.
CTGGTGAGGTGCTTTCACAGAAAAGGGCGGCAGCAATGGCAAAGAAGGGAGAGACGGCCAAAACATGCGTCGGGCCGGAGTGCAATACATTTGTTACAACGGGAGACAACATTGCAGTTATGGAGGCTATGGTAGCTGAGATAGCACCGCAGCAGTACAGGAATTTTGCTTTTAAAAAGATATAAATTTTACGGTTATGGCAACTTATAACAAAGAGAGTGTCCTTAGGGAGATAACTCCATTGTCTGAGAAGGATTTCTTTTACATTGCAGACAGGAGCAAGAGTGAGTTTACATATCCTATCCACTCTCACGCAGATTATGAACTCAACTTTACAGAGAATTCAAAGGGGGTAAGGAGAATTGTAGGTGACAGTGTGGAGGTCATTGGGGATTATGATCTTGTGCTTGTGTGCAGCAAGGACCTTGAGCATGTCCTGGAGCAGCATGAGTGCCGTAGCGAGCGTGTAAGGGAGATTACAATCCAGTTTTCTCCCGACATATTTGAGAAGAATTTCCTCAACAAGCATCAGTTTGATTCCATAAGGAATATGCTGGAGCGTGCGCAGAAGGGGATAGCTTTCCCCATGTCTGCCATTATGAAGGTGTATCCTATCCTTGATACATTGTCTTACGAGCAGGACTCCTTCTATGCAGTGATGAAATTCTTTACAATCCTGTATGAACTTTCAAGGGTAGAGGGGGCAAGGACTCTCTCAAGCTCCCCTTTTGCAAGGGTTGAAACCCATTCCGAGAGCCGCCGGGTGCAGACAATCCAGCAGTATATCAATGACAACTACAAGAAGGATATAAGATTGAGCGTTCTGGCTCAGATGGCAGGCATGTCTCCTGTCTCCTTCAGCCGTTTCTTTAAGATGAATGCCGGCAAGAGTCTCTCGGACTATATCATTGATGTGCGTCTGGGTTATGCAGCCAACCTGTTGATTGATACTTCAACCCCAATAGCAGATATCTGTTATGAATGCGGGTTCAACAACCTTTCAAATTTCAACAGGATTTTCAAGAAAAAGAAGAATTGTTCCCCTAAAGAGTTCAGGGAGAATTTCCGTTTAAAGAAGAAGGTCATTTAAGTGTCCGTTATGAGATGTAAATTTTTGTATGCCCTGCTGCCCGTTGTATGTTCAGTGGAGGCATTTGCAGCCGATACCCTTTTGTGCAGGGTGAACAGGGTGAGCGACTGGGCATTTTACGGTACCGACAAGCCTGCAGCACAGGTGTCACTTGTGAACAGGCGCCAGGTTGGGAAAGGTTATAATCTGAAGTGCGAGATTAGGGACCATAAAAACAGGCCGCTTTATGAGTTGGGCCAGAGCGGTTCTGTTGCGGCGTCAGATTCTTCAGCTTTGTCATTCACATTCAAGACTGTTGCTCCGGGCTTCTATGATATGCGCCTTTATAATGAGGAGCGTTTTATGGAGAGCACAGTAATAGCGTATGAGCCTGATAAAATTGTAGATTCTGTTGGGGGAAGTGAGGATTTCCTTATGTTTGCACATAAGGTTGCCCTGGAGAGGAGGGAGGTGAAACCTCAGTATGTGATGGTGAGGAACAGGGAGATGTCGGGAAGAGAGAAGAATGTGTACGATTTTTCAATGGTTTCCAGGGGTGATGAGAGGGTTGCAGGGTATGTTGCATTCCCAAAAGGGAAGAGAGGATTGAAGGGGATGGTTACTTTAGTGCAGCAGGAGAGTGCACAGAGGAATCCATTGGCTGATTTTACTGCACCGGCCGATTTTGTAGAGATGGTAATTTATCTGAAAAGTCACGGGAGCGGTGTAGAGGTGATGCAAAATTACCTTACAGATATGTTGCTGGCTCTGGATTTCATATTGCAGAGGGAAGAGGTGGACAAGAGCTCTGTTTATGTGCAGGGGAGCGGTTATGCCGGAGCGTGTGCTTTTGTTGCAAGTGCAATGACAGATGTTGTGGCGGGTTCGGTAGCTTCATCACCGGATTTCAGTCTTCTTACAGAAACATATTCGGGAGGTTCCATTGCAGGCAAGGTATCTGCGCCTCTCCTTATGGGAGTTGGATTGCAGAGCGATGCAGGTTATCTGCAGGAGACCTTTTCCATATTCAATGGTGTAAAAGGGGTAAAGGAGTATTTTGCTTCACCTGTGGGAGAGGAGATTGAGAGGAACCGGTGGAAATACATCAAGGATATATTCATAAAGCGTATAAGTGAATAGAAACAAGAAAGGTGACCTTTGCAGGCCACCTTTTCTGTTGTATATCCATAGGGAGAATATTATTTCTCTCTGTTAGGAACGTCAAGTTTAAGCTGAGGGTTCTTCTTTGATGAGAAGTATAGCAACAATGAAACTGTGATTGCTACGATACCCAAGATGATGAATACGTACTCAGCATTTACAGCTGCCTCTACACCTGTGAATTTGTTAAGGATGTGTCCAACGATGATTGGAACAGCCATCATACCCATATTCTGGATCCAGTAGATTAGAGAGTATGCTGTACCAAGGTTCTTCTCAGGAACGATTTTTGGAACTGAAGGCCACATTGCTGCAGGAACCAATGAGTAACCTACACCAAGGATAGCGATACCAATGTAACCGAAGATTGCCTCACCTGGAGCGAAAGCAATGATAACGTGAGCAGCAAATACCATTACAGAACCTGTGATCATCCATGTAGTTGCTTTACCAATCTTGTCTACAAGGCTACCGAACAATGGGGTGAACACTACGGTAAAGAAAGGAATCATTGAAACCATCATTGAAGCTGTCTGTGCGAACTCAGGATCTGCACCACCGAATCTTGGGATAAGGATAGCAGTAGCAAATTTCTTGAATGAAATGATACAGCAGTAGAAGAATACGCAAAGAAGTGAAATCAACAAGTAGTGTTTGTTGCCAAGGATCTTGAAGATGTCAGAGAATTTGAATTTGTCCTCCTCAGCGGTTACAACTTTGTCTGAAGTACCCTGCTCTTTGTCAAATTTTGCATCCATTGCTACGAATACAGCCCATACGATAGAGCCAAGAAGAAGAAGCATCAAACCCCAGAAAGCAGGTTTGTTGGTTACGTCCAAAGGATACTGTCCGTTTGCAGACTCTGCAACCAATACTGGTGAAAGAAGAAGTGCAGCAGCTGTTCCCAAACGTGCAATTGCAAGCTGAAGACCCATAGCCAATGCCATAGATTTGCCTTTGAACCATTTAGCAATAGAACGGGTTACTGCAACACCTGCGATCTCAGAACCAAGTCCGAACAACATGCAGCCTACGTAAGCAATGTAAAGTGAATTGCCGGTTGCAACGATAGCCGGTGTAGAAATGGTTACGTATACAAGAGCAGCACCGGCAGCCATAAGGCCAACGAAGATTGAACCTGTAACACGTACGCCCCATTTGTCGAGAAGCATACCGCAAACGATCAGACCGCCCCATACGCAAAGGAATGAGTAGCCACCTGCATAGAAACCATAATCCATGGTGTTCCATCCAAGCTCAAGAGCCTCAGGGTTTTTGAAAATGTGTGAGATTGTTGAGAACATGTCGTCAAAGAAATACGACGCAAACATTGGAACTACCAGGCAAGCCCAGGCAATCCAGCATGCACTCTTACTCTCTTTCAGAGTTTTAACTACGTTAGTCATAGATTTTAAGTGATTTGTTGGTTAATATTATAATTGTATTGTTTTTACTTTATGTTAGGAAGCTCAAGGCCATAGTCTTTCTTCTTGTCCTCCACTTTAAGCCACAAGCCCAAAAGCAGTGCTGCAACTCCAAGTGATGAGAAGATGAGCATTGGAACGGTATAGCCGCCGGTTTTGTCGAGGCTCCAGCCAATGATGATAGGGAATGCCATAAGGCCTATGTTCTGGATCCAGAAGATTACCGAGTATGCAGAACCGAGGTATCTCTCCTCCACAAGTTTTGGAACTGAAGGCCAAAGGGCTGCAGGTACAAGCGAGAATGATACTCCAAGAAGTATGATTGCCGCGTATGCAATAGGTTTTGTAAGAGGCACAAGTGCAAATACAAGGTGGCAGGTAATCATAAGGATTGAACCAAGGACAAGCATTGAAGCACCTTTTCCTTTTTTATCCAGGAATGCTCCAAGGAACGGTGTAAGGACCATAGCTCCTATAGGGAACCATGAGAACAGTCCGGCAGCCTCCTCTGTAGGCATCTGAAGGTTTGCCTCAAGCATTCCGGTTGCGAATTTCTGGAACGGGAAGATAGCAGAATAGTATAGTACGCAAAGTCCGGCTACAATAAGGAATGTCTTGCTGGTGAAAAGTATTCCAATATCGCTCACCTTGAACTGCTCCTCTGCCTCTTCCTCTGCGCTTGCACCCATCTGTGCATCCAGTTTCTTGTCCATAAATGTGAATACTGTGTAGGTGAGAAGACCTATTACAAGAAGGATTGTACAGAACAATACTGGGGTTACAACTGTTGGCATAGCCTCGTTTGCCCAGGTAGAAAGGGCTGGAGACATGCGGAATACTGCAAATACACCCAAGCGGGCAATTGCCATCTCAAGACCCATTGCAAGGGCCATCTCCTTGCCTTTGAACCATTTTGCAATGGCTTTTGAAACGGTTACACCTGCCATCTCAACACCGCATCCAAAGATCATGAATCCTACTGATGCCAATTTGGCAGTAGCAGGGAAACTTGTCCAGAATGAGCTGAGGAACTGGTAAAGTCCGCTGTCGGGAGTAAACCACTCACTTATTGCAAAAAGTTTGATTGATGCTCCAATTACCATTACTGCTCCCGACAGGATTCCGGTGAAACGGATACCCATTTTGTCGAGGATGATTCCTGCAAAGATGAGGAAGAATGCGAATACGTTAAGGAAGTACTCTGAACTGCAGAAGGTGCCGTAGGTCTCTGCCGACCATCCCTTTGATGTTTCCAAAAGGGTTGAAAGTGGGGAGAGCACATCTACGAACATGTAGGCGAAGAACATCATAAGTGCTATGAGCACAAGGGCTGTCCATCTTGCTACTCCGTTGTCATTCAGTAGTTTTTGGGTTTTTGTCATTTATTTTTAATTTTTATGGTTTTCTGCTTACTCCAAATAATTCAGCAAGATACCACTTTTAACGGAAACGGCCAAAAAAATTAAATTTTCCAATACGGCAAATAAATTGTAACTTGGCACAGTTTTTACAGAGATTTTTTTGTGGATATACTTAAAAATATAAATACCCCAGCCGATTTGAAGGGGCTTGACCTTGGACAACTCACCTCCCTTTGCAGTGAGATAAGGGAGTATATGGTTGAATGCTGTTCCAAAAACCCGGGGCATCTGGGTGCCTCTCTTGGAGCGGTGGAGCTTGCCGTGGCCCTGCATTATGTATACGATACCCCAAAAGACAAACTTGTTTGGGATGTGGGGCATCAGGCCTATGCACATAAAATAATTACCGGAAGGAGGGAGGCTTTTGTAAACAACAGGAAGAAGGGCGGTTTGAGCGGATTCCCAAAGATGTCCGAGAGCGAGTACGATATTCTGGGAGCGGGACACACCTCCGTTTCCATCTCAGGAGCCTTGGGTATAGCTGAGGCTGCCAGGATAAAGGGGGAGAAGAGAAATGTGGTGGCCGTAATCGGTGACGGCGCAATGACAGGCGGACTTGCGTTTGAGGGACTGAACAATGCCGGGGCGCTCAAGTCCAATATTCTGGTGATATTGAATGACAATCAGATATCAATAGACCGGAATGTGGGTGCGCTGCACAATTATCTGGTGAAGATTTCCGTGTCACCTTTCTATAATAAGGTAAAGAACAGGATATGGAGCATTCTTGGCAACAGGGGCTTGAGGCGGCTGCTGCAGAAGTTCATGCTCAGCACCAAGCTTGCGTTCATGAAGAACGGCTCCGTTTTCCAGGGGCTGGGATTCAGGTATTTCGGCACCATAGACGGCAACGATATGGGAGAGCTGGTTACAACACTGCAGAACCTTAAGGAGATAGAGGGTCCAAAGCTGCTTCATGTGAGAACTTTGAAAGGAAAAGGGTACGAGCCGGCAGAAAAGGAACAGAGCGTATGGCATGCTCCGGGCAAGTTTGATGTTGCAACCGGTGAAAGGCTGGTTTCTGCAGGAGGTCCTTTGAGGTATCAGGATATCTTCGGGAAGACAATTGTGGAGCTGGCCCGTGCGGATGAAAGGATTGTCGGGATTACCCCGGCAATGGTTTCCGGTTGCTCCCTTACTTATATGATGGAGGAGTTTCCGGGGAGGAGTTATGATGTGGGTATTGCGGAGCAGCACGCCGTTACATTCTCTGCAGGAATGGCGGCCAACGGAATGCTTCCCTTCTGCAACATCTATTCTACCTTTATGCAGAGGGCATATGACAGCATCATTCATGATGTGGCAATCCCTAACCTGAAGGTGATATTCTGCCTTGACAGGGGAGGTATTGTAGGTGAGGACGGGGCTACCCATCACGGTGCTTTTGACCTTGCGTATTTGAGGCCCATACCCAATATTACCATTGCTGCCCCAATGAATGAGATAGAGTTGCGCAATATGCTTTATTCTGCGACTTTGCCCGAGTATGGCATAACTGCAATAAGGTATCCGCGCGGCAACAGCGAGGGGCTGGAGTGGGAGAAGCCGTTTGAGAAGGTTGAGCCGGGCAAAGGTGTGGTTGTGAATGACGGTTCCGGTGTGGCTGTGCTCTCTTTGGGAACCATAGGCAACAGGGTGAAAAAAGCTGTGGCGAGGGCCAAGGATGCCGGAGTTGATCCTTTACATATTAATATGAGGTTCCTCAAGCCTCTGGATACAGATATGGTTGATTATGCCTGCAGCAGGTGCAATACTATAATAACAGTGGAGGACGGTGCGGTTATGGGAGGTCTTGCAAGTGCGGTTTCCGAGTATATTTCCGCATCCCATCCGGGAAAGAAAGTTGTATCAATGGGTATTCCCGACAAATTCATTGAGCAGGGTACTGTTGATGAACTTATCTCGGAATGTGGCTATAATGTTGATAATATTTACGATAGCATAATTTCTGCCAGGTAGCCTGAAATTTTTTTGAGAAAAATGTTCAATTTTTTTTGAAAAAAGTTTGGAGGATAAAAATAAATCACTACCTTTGCAATCCCAAACGAAAAGAAAACCTCTCACGAGGATCTGCAAGTGGGGAATTGACATATTGCCGATGTAGCTCAGTTGGCCAGAGCAGCTGATTTGTAATCAGCTGGTCGGGGGTTCGAATCCCTCCATCGGCTCCAAGTTTTTTGAAAGATATAAATAATGGGGAGATACCAAAGTGGCCAACTGGGGCAGACTGTAAATCTGCTGGCGCACGCCTTCGTAGGTTCGAATCCTGCTCTCCCCACTATTTTTGTATCTAAACGTATGCGGAAGTAGCTCAGTCGGTAGAGCATCAGCCTTCCAAGCTGAGGGTCGCG
>JAFOER010000152.1 GCA_017380095.1 Bacteroidales bacterium | reverse complement strand
GTATATGGCGGAAGGGAGAACTTCATCAACTATGGAACCGCCAGCGTATATATGAAAGTGAATTTCCAGCCTACCTGGGCAGAGGGACTTGCAAGAAAAGATACCATCTTTGTCCTCAACTTTGGTACCGAGATGTGCCTGAACCTCTCTTCGTATGAGAGCAAGGCAAACCAGACAGATGCTCCCGGTGAGGTCATGAACATTGAGGGTGCTGCCGGAATAAAACCATACATAAGCAAGGAAGACCTAAAGCAGGCAATCGATTCATGGAAAAGGTCAGAAGGACTGGACGGAAAAACCGTAATCATTGCAAGAGGTGCACTTGTTTTCCCTTTTGAAATGCCTGAGAATACGGATAATGTATCCAAATATCCTTCAACTCTATATCCTTGCAACAGGGTTTACGACTCTACCTACAAAGCCAACATATTCTACCCTGTAATGGATGTAAACATCCAGGGATACAGTATTGGCGCCATAAACAGGTCTTTGGGAGAGTATAGGATGGATATTCCAAGCATTATCCAGGACTTTGTGTCAAAGGATGCATCACAGCTTGATGAGCTTACCCACAACCTGTGGATTATGCCAACCAGGGCAAAAACAGACTCCTATTACGGGAACACCACTTATGATGTGGATTTGAGCACCTATTTCCTTGGCTCTGTAAACGGGCCTCAGGCAACTGAGTATCCTAAACTCCAGATCATATACTCAGTAATGGAGGACTAAAAAGATTCCATTTTACAATGCAGATAAAAAAAAGGAGACCAGCTGGTCTCCTTTTTTATGCTTTGCCCCATTATTATCTGTTCAATGAAACAACCTTTCCGTCAACTACTTTAAGTTCACTTGAAACAAGTTCCTGAAGCGCCTCTGCTCCGGTACTGTCGGCAGCACATTTTACAATATTGTAGCTTACAATAAAAGTGTCGCTCTCGTTCACCCTCTCTACAGAACTGATTTTCATCTCCAATTGCGAACACTGCTCCTTGAGCATAACCTTTACGGAATCGTCGAGCTTTTCAAAGTCTTCCATTGCCTTGCCGAAATCCACATTGAAATCATCTGAACAAAAGGCTGCAGCCGCATTGAAGTCATTTGCAAGAAATGCATCCAGGAATCCCTGTGCAGAATCCTGAGCCTGCTGTGCTTTATTGGCGCATCCGCTTAAGACACATACCGCCAATACCAATAATAGTTTTTTCATATAATTGTATTTAATCAAGTTTCACAACTGTTATCCCCGACCCTCCGAACTGAACATCCTCATCCTTGCAGCTTGCTACTCCAGGAACCGTACGCAGGTACTTGCGTATCTCCTCCTTGAGAATGCCGTTTCCTTTGCCGTGCAATATCTTAACTTCAGAGATACCTACCATAAGGGCATCATCTATAAAACGGCTAACAATATCCAGCGCCTCCATAAGCCTCTCGCCCCTTATATCAATATTAGGCTTGAAGTCGAGCCTCCTTTGGGCAATGCTCTCGGAGTGGGCACTCATCTGTTTCGGCAAGCTCTTTACAGCATTGCTGTACTCATTATTTGATATATGCTCCACATTATCCTTCTGCACCTTGCTTATAATGCTCCCGACAGCCACATTCACCCATGTGCCTCCAACCTGCATAACTTCTCCAATGAGGTCACCCCCCTTTATCCTCACCTTGTCACCCGCCTTGAGCTCCCTCTTTACCACTGCCGCAGCAGCCTGGCCCACCGCCACACTCTCCTCCTTCTTGCCTGAGCCCTTGCCCAGTCTCTCCTCCTTACGTTTCTTGCGCTCAAGGAGTTTCTTCATCTTGGCCTCAATCTTAAGGTCATTCTCGCTCAAGTTCTCCTGCATAAGGGTACTGTTGAACTCCTCCAGCTCCTTGCGGACAGCCTTGGTCTTCTCTTTCTCTGCCTGAGCCTCCTTAATCTCCCTG
>JAFOER010000151.1 GCA_017380095.1 Bacteroidales bacterium | reverse complement strand
TCCGCAGGCATACTGGGAGCTCAAGACAACTTACAGGGATACTGTGTTTTCTGCCGCAAAAGGAAAGTTCACCTCAAAGGAGGAGGGTGAGGAGTTCTTGCAGAAGGTGGTGCAGAATGACTTTACCGTTACCGACGTAACCCACAAGAAGGGAACGGAGTACGCCCCTCGCCTTTTCGACCTTACCTCACTGCAGGTGGAGTGCAACAAGAAATTCGGATACTCAGCAGAAGATACCCTGCAGACCATACAATCATTGTACGAAAAGAAGATCACCACCTACCCGAGGGTGGATACCACATACCTGAGCGATGACATTTACCCCAAATGTGCCGGAATCCTCAACGGTCTGGCAGATTACCAGAGCCTGATGCAGCCTCTGAGGGGAAAGAAACTTGCCAAGAGCAAGAAGGTGTTCGACTCCTCAAAAGTTACCGACCACCACGCAATAATCCCTACCGGTGTGCAGCCCCAGAACCTCTCGGATATGGAGAGGAAGGTATTTGACCTTGTTGCACGCAGGTTCATTGCCGCCTTTTATCCCGACAGCAAAGTCTCCACTACCACCGTACTTGGCAAGGTAGACGGGATTGAGTTCAAGACGTCGGGAAAACAGATTCTGGAGCAGGGGTGGAGAGTGGTGTTTGCGCAGCCGGGGGCCCAGATGGAGAAGGAAGAGGGTCAGGAGGGGGATGCGGAGAAGACCCTTCCGGAATTTACCGTGGGCGAAAGCGGCCCACACAAGCCGGATTTGCAGGAGAAGTGGACCCAACCTCCAAAACCATACACCGAGGCAACTCTGCTCAGGGCAATGGAGACTGCGGGAAAACTTGTGGAGGATGAGGAACTGAGGGATGCCCTGAAGGAGAACGGAATAGGACGTCCGTCAACCAGAGCCGCCATTATTGCCACACTGTTCAAGAGGGAGTATATCCGCAAGGAGAGGAAGAACCTCCATCCTACCTCAACAGGAATAGAACTTATAAAACTTATTAAGGAAGAATTGCTGAAATCTGCCCAGCTTACAGGTATCTGGGAGAAAAAACTCAGGCAGATAGAGCGCAAGGAGTATCAGGCAGGGCAATTTCTCCAGGAGTTGAAGGATATGGTTACGGAAATTGTTACCACCGTACGCAGAGATACCACAAACAGGAGAAAGATATAAAAGGAAAGGCTGACGCGAGTCAGCCTTTCCTGTGAAATAGTCTTTAAGTAACGGACAGATTACACTGTCATGATCTCTTTCTCTTTTGCTGCAATGATTTCATCAATCTTCTTGTTGAAAGCATCAGTCTCTTTCTGGATAGTTGCCTCAGCATCTTTGCATACATCCTCAGGAAGACCGTCCTTCTGGAATTTCTTGTGGGCATCAATTACATCCCTTCTTGCGTTTCTAACGCTTACTTTAGCAGTCTCGCCCTCATTTTTAGCCTGTTTTACAAGCTCTTTTCTGCGGTCCTCAGTAAGTGCAGGGATATTGATTCTTATCTGCTCACCGTTGTTTGCAGGAGTGAAACCAAGGTTTGCATCCATAATTGCCTTCTCAATGGTAGGGATAAGTTTTTTCTCCCATGGCTGGATAAGGATAGTCTTTGCATCAGGTGTGTTGATGCTTGCTACCTGAGGAAGCGGTGTTGCAGAGCCATAGTAGTCAACCATTACTGAATTGAACACAGCAGGATTTGCCTTGCCTGCCCTGAAGTTTTTCAACTCTTCTTCCAAGTGCGCAACAGCTTTGGTCATTTTCTCTTTTGCCTGCGCAATACAATCTTTAGAAACACTTATTTCCATATCTGTATGATTTAAAAATTTGCTTATTTGTTTGATACTACAGTACCCACGTTGCCACCCTGCATAAGTTCATAAAGGTTGTTCACCTTGTTCATGTCGAATACAATGATAGGCATATTGTTCTCCTTGCAAAGGGCAAAGGCTGTCTGGTCCATGATTCTCAGGTTGTCCGCCAATGCCTTGTCAAAGGTAAGGGTCTCATATTTGGTTGCTGTAGGGTCCTTCTCAGGGTCTGCAGTATATACACCGTCCACTCTTGTGCCTTTAAGAAGTGCATCAGCCTCAATCTCACAGGCTCTCAATGCAGAAGCCGAGTCTGTTGTAAAGAAAGGGTTTCCGGTACCGCCGGCAATGATTGCCACACCGCCACGTTCCATAACTTCCTGAGCCTTCTCTTTTGCATAGTATCTGGCCATAGGCTCCATAGGGGTTGAGGTGAAAACCTCTGCCTCAATGCCCTCAGATTTTATGCTCATTGAAAGTCCTATACTGTTTATTACAGTTGCAAGCATTCCCATCTGGTCGCCTTTTACACGGCTGAAACCTTTGCCTACACCGGTAACACCCCTGAAAATGTTGCCGCCTCCAATTACTATTGCAATCTGCACTCCGCTTTTTGCAACTTTAGCAATCTCCTTTGCGTACTGGCTCATCATATTTACATCAAGGCCAACACCTTTTTCACCGCCAAGACTCTCTCCGCTCAGCTTTAACAATATTCTTTTGTACTTCATCTTTTTTGCAATAAATGTAAAACAAAAGTAGCCAAAGATTATGAAAATTGCAACTAAGAGTTTATCTTTGTATCCCGGATGCGGGTTTTTCCGCTCCTGCACAACTTAAGAATTATTTTAAATACAAAATTTGATATGGCTAATATCTTTTCATCTTCTATCGGGAAGAAGCTTATTATGAGTATAAGCGGTCTGTTCCTTATCGTTTTTATGTGCGTTCACGCTTTTGTAAATGGATTGTCACTTATCAGTGATGAGGCTTTCAACGCAGGTTGCGAGTTCATGGCTTTGCCAGTAATCTCGGTTATGGTTCCTGTTCTTGCAGCAGGTTTTGTTTTTCACATCATTTATGCATTCGTGCTTAACTACATGAACTACAAAGCCAGAGGTACTCAGAGATATGCTGTAGCAAACAAAGCACAGACAGATGACTGGGCTTCTAAAAACATGTTGGTTCTTGGAATCATCGTTCTTGGAGTTCTTGCTTTCCACCTTACCCATTTCTGGGCTAAGATGCAGCTTCCAATGTTCCTTGGCCAGGAGTACACCCATGATGGCGCAGCTCTATTGAGACTTACATTCAAGCCTCTTTGGGTTCTTATCATCTACGTTGTATGGTTTGTTGCCCTTTGGTTGCATATGAACCACGGTTTCTGGAGCGCATTCCACACTCTAGGTCTTAACAACAATATCTGGATGTGCCGCTGGAAAGTTACCGGTATCGTAGTTTCTTCAGTAATCGTACTAGTATTCATTGCAGTAGCTGTAAAAGCTTACCTTGTTGCAAACGGTATCTGCTGCTGCTAATTATATAAACAAATCCCTTATTATCCCGTCCGATACAAAGAGTTTGTCGGACGGGATTCTTATTTTGTCTCCATCCGCAATCAGATTGCCCAGGCGGATATGGCGGGCAATATCTCCTTTTATCTCCCTGAGAAATTCCTTGTTGAGATTTGATGTGTCCACTCCTGCAACAGTTCTCAGGCCCAACATTACCGATTCATTGAAGATATCCTCCTCACTCAACTCTTCACTTCCCAACACCCTTTTCTCCAGTTTTGCCGCCTCCTCACTTGCCGCATCTCCTTTTCCCGCAAATTCCAGAAAATACCGGCTATATGAAGATACGCTGTTCCCGTTCCAGAATCTGCGGGTACCGTCATACGAATGGGCAGCCGGTCCAAGGCCCAGGTAAGGCTCTTTGGTCCAGTAGGAGCTGTTGTGACGGGAAACTTTCAATTCTCCCGTATTTTCATCCATGCGGGCGAAATTGGATATCTCATACTGCTCATACCCGCCCCGCTGGAGCATCTGCTGCAAAAGGGCATATTGCTCCTGGCAGGTGTTGTCGGGAAGAAGGTCATACTCTCCCCTTTCGTACATTTTGCCAAGGACGCTCCCCGGTTCTATGCTCATCTGATAGGCGGAAATGTGCTCCGGACGGAGGGAAACCATTTTATTAATATTGTATTCCCACTGCTCCTGATGAAGGGAACTGTAGCCGAAAATGAGATCAAGGCTGATATTGGAGATGCCGGCCTCCTTGAGTGCATAATAGGCAGCAGCTGCCTCATCACCTTTATGGCGGCGGTTCATCCATACCAGATGGTCGTCTATAAAAGATTGTACACCCATACTCACCCTGTTGAATCCCGCAGCAACCAGGCCACGTGCATATTGGGGCGTTATATCATTGGGGTTTACCTCTATTGTAGCCTCAACTGGGGTGAAACCGAACGTGCCGCATATGTGGTGCAGCATTTCCCCCAATTGGGCAGGGGTAAAAAGAGATGGGGTTCCACCGCCAAAATAGATTGTCTGCGGTAGAGCCCCAATATTTCTGAAAAAGTCTTTTCTGTAT
>JAFOER010000150.1 GCA_017380095.1 Bacteroidales bacterium | reverse complement strand
GACGTCCTTCCCCGCAGTTGTATGAGGCCAGTGTGAGCTTTATGAGGTTGGTGGAGTCGGCTCCTGCTTTCCTGTATATTCTCTGCAGGCGGGCCAGATGCGAGATTCCAGCCTTAATGTTGTACTCAGGGTCATAGATGTCTTCTATGCCGTATGTCCTGGCCACAGCCTCCTTTATCTGCATCAGTCCGATTGCTCCACGGCTGGAGCTGACACCCATCTTGAATTTTGATTCCTGGTATATCAATGAGCATATAAGCCTCCAGTCCCAGCCAACGATATGGGCATATTTCTTCACATAGGCATCGTATGGAGAAATTGTGGTGCGTGAAATGGGGGCTCCGTTGCGGTCTGCAATCCTGTAGCTTTTATGGTAACGTTGTGTGCTGGTGTAATCCTGTGTCTGTTTGAAGTACGGGAACCAGTAGTTGAGTGTCTGTACTATATTGAAGTTGTCCCTCCTTACAACGCATACGTTCTCACGGCTGTCCAGGATTGAACTGGAGACAACCTCGTCGGCGAAGATATTGGGTACCGTATCCTTTTCTGCATTGAGGATGAGCATGTCGGTTTTGCCGGTTATCAGCTGTACCCATTGTGCCATTGCATCCTGTTCCACTATGTTGAGGTTTATTTCGCACCTCTGGTGCTGTTCAAATTTCTGGAACAGCTCGTACAGATAACCTATATTGTATCCTCTGGAACGGAGAGTCTTGTCCAGCATTATGGAGCAGTTGAGGGTGTCGCCGGCAAACAGCAATGGAGAGGGGACATCTGTCTTCTCCGCCTCCCATCTTGGAAAAGAGATGAAGAAGAACGCGAGCACAAATGCAAATGTGTGCTGGAAGTATCTGTTTCTCCAAAAATTGCCCATAGGCACCTATTTGACGTAGAACGGCCAGTGGATTCCAAGTTTGAGGGCCTTCTGGCTCCTTATGTACCTGAAAGCAGAGAAATAGTCGCTGTCAGGCCATCCCTGGGCTGCATTTATATATTTTACAAATATGCTGGCACGTTTCCACTGCATGTTTATAAACGCATCTATGTATGGTGTGTTTCCAATCTTTTCAGTCTTCTGGTTGTAGAATACACCAAGGGCAGGGGAGTATCCCTGTGCATAATAGTCTGATGTGTATATTGCATTTGCCCCTATCTGTACATTAAGCACGTTCTTTACAAGCCAGAACTGGAAGTAGTACCTCAGGTCAAGTGCAAGTTCAGGAAGCGGCACCACATCCTCATCCGATGATGTCTGGAAGAGGATCTTGTTGTCGAGATGGAACTTCCATAACTTGAAATCTTTCTTCATGTAGGCAGTGAAGATGTTCATTGATTCACCGTTCTGCCTTACAACTGAAAGGGAATCAAAGTAGGTGTTGTTCTTGAGCATTGCATACCCTGCATAAAGTTCCATTTTCCAGTCGGGAATCTCAAGTTTTCCCTCTATGCGGGTCTGGGTTGTCTTCTCAAAATTGTTGTTCCACACATAATGGTTTGAGTGGATGTTGTTGAAGAAGAAGTTTGGCCTCTCTTGAGAAATGTGCAGCTTTCCGGTAAGGTGCATACCCTGTGGCATCCCTTTGGGGTAAGATGAGAATTTCACTTTTCCGTCTATTGAGAAGTCGTTCTGGTAGTATCCTGCAAAATTGAATACACCTATACCGTCCCAGCTGAAATAGCGTCGGAATTTGCCACCTGCACCAAAATACATGTACATGTTGTTCTCGGTGCCATTGGTGTTCCCGGTAAGGAAATACGGCTGCTGGAACCCGTACAGGTTAAGGTACTGGTGTCCCAAACCTCCGCTTACGGTTGAGATTATGGCATCCTTGGCCCACGGCTGCATGTTTATGAAGAACCTGTTCTCAAGTTTGAATACCCTCATGGAGTCTGCACTTGAGGTAGGGTTTATATAAAACTTGTTGTGGTAGAAATCACGTGCTACAGTGTCTGAAAGTGATATCTCGTCGGTATATTTCTTGGTATAGAACGTAGCGTCAAAGCTGTGTCCTATATATGCCATTGTGCCGTCACCCAGCTCCTTGTCATCCTTTACCGCAAGGGTGTCACCCTTCTGCAGGAACTTGAATGGGATGCCGTACGAGTGGGTAAGGAATATTGTGTTTTTCTTTAGGGCATTGTTGGCCTTTTTAAGTGTAATTGGGATAATCTTGGCATCAACAAGTGTATCCAGCACCATTGAAGGGTCTGAGATTCCTCCGTTCTCGTCCCTTTTTATCCTGTTGTATATCCATCCTCCCTGTGCAACGTAACGTTTGCCAAGCCAGTTTCCTGTTATGGCAAGGGTACGGTTGTCGGTCTTCTCGCTCTCCAGCATACCTGCAGAACCGAACCTTTCATACAGGAAGTTGATGTTGAAGGATGGTGAAAAGTTCTGTGTGTGCAGGAACCTTATATTTGATTCCTCCATCTTTTTGTTTGCAAACAGCGTACCCCAATATGCAAGTTCTGTATATGGGGTTTTTGTATTGTAGAAAGCAAGTGTCTGTGGAGTGTATGTGTAAGGAAGATAATAGTCATAAAACGGGAACTCCTTTATTCTTGGCCTCATGAACCAGTTGTTGTACAGCATGGCTGAGCCGGAAACACCCAGCCAGGTGGCTCCAACGTCATTTTTCTGATGTGGCTGCTCGCTGTACCAGTCCTGGAAAGTGGTGTCGGGTTCAATGGTTACAGGCTTGTTGAACCAGGTGTCCGCATTCCACAGGAACATCCTCTTGTATTTGGTGGTATCATCAAACACATAGGTGTGAAGAAGCGGCGGGGTGTTGCGCAGCACGCTGTCCTTGTATGCCCAGATGCTGTCGCGGTACATCCTTTTCAGCTCCTTCTTTGTGTATGTTACAGCGGGAATGGAGTCAGCAGCCATCCCAAGGGAATCCACGGCTGGAGCAACATTGGCTGCAGCGGTAGCCGAAGAATCCTTTGTAATCCCAAATTTCTTTATATCCTGGGCAACGGCGCTGCTGCTGTAAAACATCAGGTAGAATGCCACAAGCAAAGTATATCCGAGTATCTTTTCTGTATTTTTTATCTTCATCATAATCTATTTTTCCAAAAACTTGCGGCACAGCTCCTCTGCCTTCTCAAGGGAATCAAGCTTGCCTACATCCACCATCTCCAGATTTTGCTGCACGTACCCCTTAATTATGTACTTGTCTGCCATCTGCAGGTAGAAATCCACAATCGGGAATCTCTCGGGCATATTCTCCATCAACCCGAACACAGCAGGGGAAATGATGTGCACACCTGCAAAAGCAAGTTTTTTCAAGGAGTGCCTTTTGAGGAATTCTTCATGGTCAAACCCCTCGGATGCATCCCTCCTCAACTCCCCATATGGAGATTTCACTTCTCCCGACAATTTGTTCATCCATCCCACAAGGTTGTTCTCAGCATCAAAGAGGAAATACCTTGATGTCTCCCTATCGCTCACAAGCAGCGTGGCCAAAGGAGTGTCTGCTGAGATTGATGATGCCATGTGGGCTTCATAAAATGCTTCAATGTCCAGGTTTGAAATTATGTCCACGTTGTGCACCAGAAACGGTTCCCCGTCATCCAGCAGTGGGGCGGCGTGCCTTATGCCGCCTCCCGTTTCCCTGAGGAGGTCACTCTCGTCGGAGAAGGAGACCTTTATCCCAAAACTGCTGTTCTGTTCCACATAATCCTTTATCTGCTGCGGAAAATGGTGCAGGTTGATCACCACCTCACCGTATCCGTTCTGCTTGAGCTTCTCCACCAGATGCCCCAGCAACGGCTTTG
>JAFOER010000149.1 GCA_017380095.1 Bacteroidales bacterium | reverse complement strand
TGTTGTCCAGCAACTTCGGATAACTGCTTCCCAAGGCTGTCTCACTCCCGAAAGGATAATAACCGTTCCTCTCCACCACACTTCCCTGCATATTGGTTATTGCCCTCACACTCCCCAGATGGTCTGTGGTATGGTAATACACTTGACCATCCTGAGGCGCAATATAACCGTGTGCAAACCTGGCACTCTCCAACGTTAAAGTACTGCCGCTCTTGGCATATATCAAAGAACCCATGTACAGGTAACCGTTGCCGCTGTTGTCCTCCACTGCAACTTTTGTCCCATCTGCACTGAAACTGTATGTTACAGCCCCCAAAGTACCGCTCACCACACTTGGCAAGTTAATGAAATTATACAACAGTTGCACCCCCCTCTGACCGTGAGAGGTCATATTCCCGTTGGCATCGTATGAAAACGTAGATGTTCCTCCTCCTCTAAGGTCACTAATTGAGGATAATTTGTTTCAAATGAATGAGATAAATCTACTTTACATAAAGGAAATACCCTCATGGCTTAAACATTCCATGAGGATTACCATATTACTTAATGCAAAACCAGAATATCTTAATGTAAAATCATAATTAGCTAAGTGTTTAAACCTCTGAAATATCTTTTTAGATATGTATCTAACGTCTGTTCGTCACAAGATAATTTTAATCGCTCTTTTATATTGCTTGCTCTGTTATAAATATATAATCTGTTTTTGAACTCAAATAATTCTATAATTACCTTATTTGAGAAATGAAGACACTTAAGGCTGAGCAACATCAGATCTTTCTCTGAAAAGTTCTTCTCTCTAGTTATTTCTTCTAATTTATTGTCATTTAATGAATTAACGATAATATAAGCATCCCAGAGTACGAATTTTTCTTTCTCGTTTACCAAGAAATATTGTCTACATTTTTTATAAAATGTTTCGTTAGCACAAGAATGTGAATGTTGTGTAATGAGATTTGCAAGTTTATGGAATTTACCAAGGTTATGAATTACGCAATACTTCAATCTTTCTTTTTCTTTTGTAAGTACGACTTTATCTTTGTACAATTGTTTATGTTTGCTTTTTAATTGCACATGTGATTGTCTTAATTTAAGTGTTATAAGCAGCAATACAACTATAATAACTGCCAACAGAATTGATAAAAAAAGTAGCATCATAGTAACAAGATTTAATGGTTAACAATAAATATTATCATCTAAAATTATATATTTTTATCGATAAAATCAATAGTTGTAATACTATCAATATACAAGTGTTATAATATTATTTTATAAATATCTAGTTATCTGCATTTTATGTTTAAAATTATGATATAAATTTATATATTTATATCTTGAAAATATTGATTATGCTCTTTATTTTAGCAATAGTTTTAACCCTTAAAGTCTTATATTATGAGAGTGAAAAAACTATTGTTAACTTCAATTGCACTCATACAGATAAGTGTGCTGAGTGCGCAAGGTTCATTCCAAATGTTTGATAAAGTTCAATTGCCAAGCATTGAATCTGAGAACTATGAACAACTGGGCAAAATAAATTCTAACCTCCACACAGGAAGAGTAGCATTGAATATACCGTTGTATCACTATAAAGATCTGGATTTTGATTTGCCTATAAGTCTATCATATTCTTCTGGGGGCAACAAGCCAAACGAGAGAGCAGGGATACTAGGCCCAGGATGGACATTGAGTGCAGGTGGAAGCATTAATATAGATATAAAAGGAATTCCAGATTTCGGAAGAAATTATTTAAATATCCCCGGGTTTTACACTCAACATATAAATGCTACCACTGGGCAGAATATTGAACATTTATGGCGGTATATTAATCTGAGCCAATCTTCTACAGATGCCGGAGCAACTCCACCAGAGATAATTCATAGCCCAAATGGGCCTACTGCTACAGTATTAGATAAATCGGATGCAGAACCGGATATATTTCATTTCACTTTACCGGGCCATAGCGGCACATTCAACCTGCAATACAATGGACAAGTTAAGGTATATAATTGTAAATCCGAAGATTATCATATATCAGTTACAGATAAGGAAGAAGATAATAATTGGAGTATATTGAATAATATTGTTATTACTACACCTGATGGCCTGAAATATTTATTTGATAACAGTTCCGAGAGCAATTTTAATAAGGATGTTGTATTTCAGTCTGGAATAGGGTACAAGAAAATGACTTCCCTAAAACTCAGCAAGATTATTTCCCCTAATGGTAGAGCAATCACTTTCAATTACGTCCAAGTGAAAAGATACAGCTATGCGCCTGGGGTAAGCCTATATGACGGACAAATACAGGATACACAACCTGCCAGACCTGATTCAGACCAGTTTATGCCATTCAGTTATGCACCATCAGGAATACCTTATCAAAATCAAATTAATGAAAGCGAGACTATGGTTGCATTACTGCAGTCTATTTCCATTGACTATGGCCCTACAATTGAATTTGTATACAGTCTGCAAGATGCCCAATCCAGTGATCAGTATAGAAATACAGCTGATGCCAGTTTATACACTTTTGGTGAATGTTACAGATTGGTATCTGTAAATGTCAAGAGGTCAGCAGAGACTATAAGGACAATAACAATGGAGTATGCCGCAAATACAAATGGCGCAAGGAACAACTATCTTTCAAAGGTAAATATTTCTGGCGAAGGTAGTTACTTGTTGCAATATGCCAATTGGAATAATGCCAATTATCCATATCCTTCAAATGGCACATTGAGTGTTGATCATTGGGGGTATTATAATGGAGCCAATAATGAGAACTCAGGAATAAAACCATTCTTTCCACAGACAACATTGACAGCTTTACTGGATGAAATTCTTCCATCTGCTTCATACAGGAATCCATCTTTCAACCATGCTGTATGCGGTATGATACAACGCGTAACATACCCAACAGGAGGCTATACAGATATTGAATATGAAGGGCATAATTATTCCATTGCCATAAAACGAGGAAGCGCACAAGGATTTACCCCTTCATTTGTAAGTGAAAACGGAACTGCTGGTGGTGTAAGAGTCAAATCTTTAAAACACTATTTGTCAAATGGTACACTTCTTAATTCTTCCACTTATGAATATGCGCTACAGGGTACAAGTACAGGCATACTGACATATACGCCTCGTTACTCCGTGGAGTTCGCCGCCAATGTCAACTCTGTTAATGTCTCGGAGAGTGCTTATTATAAATCTACTGATATATTCAATTTTGGGAACCATATAGAATATGCATCCGTAGTTGAAAAGCTCAGTGACGGCAGCAAAATTAAATATGACTATACAAACAGTCTCACATCTTCTGATTATATGGATATGCTGGAAGTTGTTCATACAACCAACGAAAAATTCCTCACAAATATGGGAAGTATCGTTAGCTGGAATATAGGGATAAATTACAATAAAACGGACAAGATTGTTGCACCGCTCAGTGACAAGTCTGCAGTAAGAGGATTACTGTTATCAAAAAACACATATAAAAGCCACTCAACATATACGCCAGTAAAAACAGAAGAATATGCATATAGCAGTAATGGAATTGCTATTCAGACCCTTCCATGTTACCTTATCAGGAAATTTGGATACTACAATGTATATGCAAATCATTATCCGGTTATTTCAACAACAGTGACACAATACTCAAATGCAGACCGTACAGGAGTACAAGAATCCGTAATATATACATATAATGATAAAGGTCTAGTTTCTGAAGAAACAACGACACTCAGTGATGGGACTACGAGAAGGAAAACTTACAAATATGTGTCAGATCTATCTCAATCCGAAATATCTTCTAACTCGGCTTATCAGAAGTTGATAGATTTAAATATGTATAAAACTATAATTGAAGAGAAAGAGTACATAATTGACAATTCTGGTACGCATCAGATTTCAGGAGTCCAAACCTCATATGCTGAATTTTATTCTATCCCAAAACCCTCTATGATAAAGACATATAATCCGCAGACACAACAATGGGAAAAAGAGATCGAATTTGTATCATACAATAGTAAAGGTAATATTACTGAAAGCAAAGATAAGAATAATGTCTCTACCGCATACATTTGGGGTTGGTATGGATTATACTTAGTTGGTCAAATAAAAGGTGTCTCATTCAATGAAATTTCTGATATAGTAGGAACAAATCCTTTAGATGAACAATTAACTACTGGACAATATACTCAATTGAGAGAACTTTCAAAAGGTGAATCTGAATTTTATGAGTACTCTCCTTTTGTAGGTATAAGCAAGCATATTTCGTCCTCGGGTATAGTTACACAATACAGTTACAACAGTAACAAGAAACTACAATCTGTAACCATTGCAGGTGATCAGAATAGCAATTATTCATATTCAACAGATAATTAAAGATGAAAAACAAATTATACATATTAGAACTAATAGTGATAACAATACTGTTATCTTTATCACCACCAATCATTTACGGTCAACAGCTTGAACTGGTAGAGACATACCAGATAACTCTCAATTCCCTCACTTTGGCAAACAGCTCAGAGGCCACATTTGACAGTGGTGGAGGCACATTGCAATTTAATGCCCAGTACTTTGGGCTGGAAACTACATCAAGCGGTATAGTACAATCTGTAAATTCAGGCCTTAAGGTTTCAGGGATGGACAGTCTGTTGGTCATAACCTCGGTGAATATGTCAGGGTTATCCTATTACTATACATTTACGGCATTGGTAAAGGCAAACAATTCCACCTCTCCACGAGCACTGAACATTTGTGGCAGCGGGAATACCAATACTATAATTTTTGTAAGCCAGGAGGGCGGGAGCGGGACACCGGCCCCAGAACTGCCACAGTATCCACCGCCATCAGATTTGCCACAAAATGAACCGGACAATGACATAGCACCTGTAGTATCCCAAGATTCAGAGATATTGGATTATTGGGTTAAAACACGGACATATACCTCATCCCAAGGGAACTATATAGAGGATATAACCTACTATAACGGCCTTGGCTTGCCAAAGCAGCATATACAGGTGGGAGCCGCATCCAATAGTGGCCGCAATATTGTCACGCCACTCATGTATGATGCCATGCTGCGTTCCAATACACGGGAGTATCTGCCGTATGTAAGTGCATCCAATTCAACGGCGGTACAGGATTCCCAGCCTGTTTCGGCACAAGCGGATTACTACAAGAGTGTATTTTCTGTTGATGAGGATGCTCCTTACATAAAGAACATAGCAGAGGTTTCATCCAGCAGAATACTCAAATCGACCCTCCAAGGGCATATTCTGCACAATAGTGGAAAAGGTACCTCTACCCAATACCTGATAAACGGCAATAATGAAGTGCCATTGCTCACTGTCAATGGAGACAATGTTACCTTTGGAGGGCATTATCCTGCCGGGACATTGTACAAGAATACCGTAGTATCACCGGACAATATAACATCCACAACATATACAGACAAAAGCGGTAATGTTGTGATGCAAAAGGTACAGAATCAGGGGCTCTCTATCCTGAATACACTTTATGCTTATGACAAGTACGGTCTGTTGCGCTATGTGATAACTCCATCTGCAAGTGAATCTCTACTTCAAGGAACTACACTTACCCCATCATCTGCAATGACCCTTCAGCAGTGTTATCACTACCAATATGACGGCAACGGCAATATGATATACAAACAGCAGCCCGGCAGGGATGCACAACTTTATGTATATGACAAAGGTGGACGAGAGGTGATGTATCAGGACGGCAATATGCGGTCTGATGGATATTGGTTATGCACACAATATGACGAAGCCGACAGAATAACTTTGAGGGGTATAGTACAGTCTTCGTTGTCTGCTGTGCAATTAAGACAGAGGAACTCGTTTTTGTACAGCGACTTTACACCTATAAAGATACTTGAGGAGAACAGGTACTATGGTATGACAACCGGCAGTAATTTTACAGTCCCGTCATTTGAAACAAATGCCATAAGCGGAACAAATGATCTTTCTATAACAGCCAACAGAGGACTTGTACAGGGAAGGAATGTGCTTGTTATGAAGAATGGTGCAGAATACTATATACAGGAAGGATACCATTATGATAAACATGGAAGAGTAATCCAATACGTTGCACAATATCCAAATGGCACCTACCGTATGAGCAGCAAATACGGCTACAGGGGAGAACTGTTGCAACAGTTGGAGAGTTTTGGCAATGACGCATTACTGATTTCCTATACATACGACAACCGTGGAAGAATGACAGGAGGAACAGCGGTCCTGAACAATACATATACAGCCTCCTTTACCAACTCGTACGATGACTTGGGAAAACTTACAGGGGTTACGTATGGCAATGGAGTTTCACAGACATACCAATATACAATACAAGGGTGGCAGACAATATCACAGGCAACTCTCAACGGAAACAACATATATTCTCAGGAGTTGAGATATTACAACCCTGCATTGGGAGCCGCTGCTCTGTACGGAGGCAACATAAGTGAATGGAGTACCAGACAGGGTACAGATGCACAAAGCACGTACCTTATGGAGTATGACAATACAGGAAGACTTACAGGAGCAATGAGGCACCACAACTCCTTAACTACAGACTTCACATATACCGAACGTGGAATAAGTTATGATGCCAACGGAAATATAGTAACTCTCAAACGTTATGGGCAGAGCGGAACAACTCCGCTGAACGACCTTTCATACACATATATTGGAAACAAATTATCCTCAATTAGTGACCTTAGAGGAGGAGGAACATCTACGTTTTCATACGATGCCAACGGGAATATGACCTCTCACGGTCAGAGGGGGTTGCAACTGTTGTATAATTTCATTAACTTGCCAAGTGTGATGAGCGGTACTTTGGGGGCTGTAACATACAGTTTCAGTGCAGATGGGACAAAGGTTGCAGTGGAGGACAACAGCGGCAACGGTTACCAGTACATGGGTTCTTTGATATATGCCAAGAGCGGCAGTACTTTAACGTTGGAGAGTGCCAGATTTGCACACGGTTATATTGCGCCTCAGGATGGTCAAGTGTATTATCATACCACAGATCATCTGGGGAGTGTGAGGGCAATAACCAATATGCAGGGAAGTGTGGTGGAGAGGAACGGTTATTATCCTTTCGGGAGTGAGACAGCCTTGGGAAGCAGTTATCCGAAGTTGCTGGACAACAGGATGAAGTTCAACGGCAAGGAGATGCAAACAACAGGTAACCTTGGATTGTTGGATTATGGGGCGAGAATGTATGACCCGGCAATTGGAAGATGGACGGCACAGGATCCGCTGAGTGAGAAGTATTATTCTTATAGTGCTTATAACTATTGCGTTAACAATCCGGTGATGTTTGTGGATCCGGATGGAAAGAAAATAGTTATAGGTACAGTTTGGGAAGAATCTTTCCCTTCTTGGGCAAAACCAGCATATTTTAAGAAGTATCAGGATGAAGTACAATCACACTTGACTGAATTAAAACAATATAATAATGAAATTGCAGATGTAATTCAGAGGATTGAAGATTCTG
>JAFOER010000148.1 GCA_017380095.1 Bacteroidales bacterium | reverse complement strand
TTCCCTTGTAGGGGAGTGGGGGTACAACAGGACTTCGCTATTGGAGCGTAAAGGCAATTTTGCCAAGGGAGAGGGGCTTGATTATGCAGGGGAGGTCATAAGGGTAAAGGTAACCCCAAAGGAGGATAAAGGAGAGAATATGAAGGACAAGCTGGTATATATGTCGGCATTGGGCAATACTGATGACATTTACGTGGCGGCAGCGGATGAGCAGGGGGTTGTCACATATTATACAAACAACATCTATGGTGCCAGAGATCTTGTATTTGAGGTTGTGGGTGATACTTCAAGGGCCTATGACATTGAGATTCTCAAGCAGGAGTACAGCCATAAGGCAGTGCCGGTACCTGTGCTCAAGATTTCTCCAAAAATGAAGCATGCCCTTGAGCAGAGGAGCATTGATATGCAGATTGCAAAGAGGTTTGAGGCGGATACCATATTCAACCTTATGGAAATGAGGGAGAATTCATTTATAGGCAATGTGCAGCCTCAGGTATATAACCTTGATGATTATACCCGTTTCCCTGTAATGGAAGAGGTTATAAGGGAATATGTAAAGGACCTCAGGGTAAGGAAAGAGGGTAAGGAGACAGTGTTGAGGATACTGTGGGATACCAGGGCAAAGGCACTGGTATTGCTTGACGGTGTTCCTGTACTTGACCATTCTGTGATAGTGAAGCTGGATCCCCTTCTTGTAAGGCAGATTGTAGTTTATCCGCGCAGGTATATACTCAATAACCTGGTGTATGACGGTATAGTGAAATTCAATACCTACAAGAATGATATGGGTGGAGTGAAATTGGGCAGGAATGTCTCTATTGAGAGCCATAAGGGTGTTGAGTATCCTTTAGCCTTTCTTGGCGACGGTGTGCTGGGGGCTGAAAACTACCCCAACTTCAACGGTACAATATACTGGAATCCTGTTGCCGCTCTCAAAGCCGGAGAGTCAATTGAGTTCTATTGTGCAAAACCTCAGTATAAAGGAAAGTTCAGGATGACAGTAGAGGGTGTTGATTCTCAGGGAAAAGAGATATCCTTTACCACAACATTCAATATAGAGTAGCCAATGAAATCCATCATAGGATTGGGAAATGCCATAACGGACATTTTCATTTCCCTTCCCGACAATCTTGTCCTGGAGCGGTTCCATCTCTCTCCCGGGAGTGTGAACCATGTGGATTATGCAGCTGTTATGGAGATTCTTGCGGCTGCGGAGGGGGTGGAGAGGGTAGAGGTTCCTGGAGGTTCTGCCGCCAATACGGTGGCAGCGGCATCATATCTGGGTATGCGCGGGGCTTTTGTGGGGAAGGTTGGCAGTGACTCCATAGGGGAGAATTACAGAAAGGACCTTGCCGGAAACGGAGTTGTTTCCCATATTCTTACGGGAAAAGGGGGAAGCGGGGTATCGCTTGTCCTTGATGTAGCCGGTGGAGCTGCAAAGACAATAGTCACCTCACCGGGTGCGGCGTTGGAGCTCTCTGAAGATGAGATTTGCAATGAGCTGTTCAAGGTGTATGATTATCTCCATCTGGAGGGATATCTGTTCAGGTGTCCCGGAGTTGTGGAGAAGGCTATGGAAATTGCCCACAAGGCAGGGCTGATGATATCTTTTGACCTGGGCAATAGCCGTGTAGTGGAGAACAACCTGCAGTTGGTGCGCTCGCTTGTAAGGGAGCATGTGGATATCCTTTTTGCCAATGAAGATGAGGCGAGGGCTTTGACAGGGCTGGAAGGGGCAGAGGCGGCATTGGAATTGTCGGGAAGAGGATGCGGAATGACGGCAGTTGTAAAAATGGGGGAGAAGGGCTCTGTGGTGTGCAGGGGCGGAGAGCTGTTCAAGGTGGCGGCAGAGAGTGTTGAGGTGGCTGATACAGTGGGAGCCGGGGATGCGTATGCGGCGGGATTTTTGTTTGCCCATTCGTTGGGATTTCCCTTGTATAAGTGCGGATGTGCGGGGGCAATGACGGCGGCCGGTGCAGTTGGAACGGTTGGTCCAAAAATTGGCAAAAGTGGGCTGGAAGCCATTAAAACAAGGATTTGCCATTTCTTAGAAATTAAAGATTAGTATTTTTGCCGCCATGTTCAGAGCGGCAATATTTTCATTCATACTTGTGATGGCTGTATCATGCAGCACATTGGATATCCACCCTTATGATTGCGACATAAAGGGGGAGCGGGATATCAATGCCAGG
>JAFOER010000147.1 GCA_017380095.1 Bacteroidales bacterium | reverse complement strand
GGTAGCCGTACCGGAAGGTGTGGCTGGAACACCTCCTTTTTGGAGCGACTGTAATGAGATAGAGTTTATGCTCAGCTTGTTCTTTTCATTATTATATATAGTCTCGTAGCTCAGTTGGTTAGAGCACCACACTGATAATGTGGGGGTCCGCGGTTCAAATCCGCGCGGGACTACAACTTGGGGGGCTAGCTCAGTTGGCTAGAGCACTAGCTTTGCAAGCTAGGGGTCAAGGGTTCGACTCCCTTGCTCTCCACCAAAGGAGTTCAATACTCCTTTTTTTATAGTTCTTTTCACGAGTTTCTAACTCAAAACTGGGGGGCTAGCTCAGTTGGCTAGAGCACTAGCTTTGCAAGCTAGGGGTCAAGGGTTCGACTCCCTTGCTCTCCACGTAAATTTTTTAATTGGATATAAGCCTTGAGGTGTAAAACCTTGAGGCTTTTTTTTGTTATCGCATTTATTTTGTTATATTTGCAAACTGACCTTATTTTGAATCAATAACAACTTTAACATACAAATTAAGATGGCAAAAATTAATTGTTTTATTCCTGTACAGGAGAAGAGCCAGGTGATTGCGACCGTAGAGGGTCTTAAATCAAGCGAGCTTGTTTCTAAAATTTATCTATTGGCTACTGAGGATTTCAGCGACGCTATTGAGGGTTGCGAGGTTGTAAAGATTGACTCTTTGCAGAGCAGCGCAACTGTTAAGAAAATTGCTGAGCTTTCAGATGCAGAGTACTCTTTGATCTATACAAAATACACAACTTTGGAGTTGGGTTATTTTGCAATGGAGAGATTTGTTAATTTGGCTCAGGATTCTGCAGCTTCTATGCTTTACGCAGACCACTACCAGATTACAGACGGAGTTAAAAAAGCTAGCCCGGTTATCGATTACCAGTTCGGTAGCTTGAGAGATGACTTCAACTTCGGTTCAGTTCTTTTCTACAACGCTGCAGCTTTGAAATGCGGTGCAAGCAGAATGAAACAGGATTACCAGTTTGCAGGTCTTTACGATTTGAGACTTAAAGTTGCCCAGAAGGGTGAGCTTTGCCACATCAACGAGTACCTTTACACTGAGATTGAGCACGACAACCGTAAGAGCGGTGCAAAAATCTTTGATTATGTAGACCCTAAAAACCGTGGTGTACAGATTGAGATGGAGCAGGCTTGTACTGAGCACCTTAAAGAGATTGGCGGTTACCTTGAGCCAAAATTTGAGCACATTGAGTTCAGCGAGAACAACTTTGAGTTTGAGGCTTCTGTAATTATTCCTGTATTCAACAGGGTAAAAACTGTAAGGGATGCCATCAAATCTGTACTTGCTCAGGAGACCAACTTCAAATTCAACCTTATCATCATAGACAACCACTCAACTGACGGTACAACTGAGGCTATCAAGGAGTTTGCAGGTGATGACAGACTTATCCACCTTATCCCAGAGCGTAAGGATCTTGGTATCGGCGGTTGCTGGAATGCAGGTGTTCACCATCCAAAATGCGGTAAATTCGCTGTTCAGTTGGATTCAGATGACGTTTACTCTGGCCCAGATACACTTCAGAAAATCGTTAATGCTTTCTACGAGCAGAACTGTGCAATGGTTGTAGGTACATATATGATGACCAACTTCAACATGGAGATGATTGCCCCAGGTATCATCGACCACAAAGAGTGGACTCCAGAGAACGGTAGAAACAATGCCCTTAGAATTAACGGTCTTGGCGCTCCTAGAGCATTCTACACTCCAGTTCTTAGAGCTATCAAAGTTCCTAACACAAGCTACGGTGAGGATTATGCACTTGGTCTTAAATTCTCAAGAAAATACCAGATTGGCCGTATCTACGATGTAGTTTACAACTGCCGCAGATGGGAGGACAACTCTGATGCTTCATTGGATATCGTAAAAATGAACAACCACAACTTGTACAAGGACAGAATCAGAACTTGGGAGTTGCAGGCTCGCGTTGCTCTAAAGAAATAATTTGATGAATAACAACAATACATTAACAAACCAAGCTGTCTATGATTTAATCAATAGGCAGCTTGCCGTTTGGCAACAGGCCTCAGACAATTTTGCGGCTCTTGCCAATGTAGGCGTAAAGGAGATCACAGTAGGTGGTTTCCCTGTGAAAGTTCAGTTCAACCCTGCAAGAATCGTTTCTTCTGCAGCTAAGGTTGACCCAAAGACAATCAAAGAGAGAAAATGTTTCCTTTGTGGAGCAAACAGACCTGAGATTCAGGAGGGTTTGCCATTCTTCGGGAAGAAAGCAGAGTACTCTGTACTTATCAACCCGTTCCCAATTTTCCCTAAACACCTTACTGTTCCCGACGTAAACCACGTTAACCAGACAATTGAGGGTGAGTGGGAGAGATTTGAGGATATGCTTTCCCTTGCAGAGACATTGGATGACTTCCTTTTCTTCTATAACGGACCTAAATGCGGTGCATCTGCACCTGACCATATGCACTTCCAGGGCGGCAACAAAGGTTTCCTTCCTGTGGAGTACAACTACAATGCATTGGAGAAGACTCTTCTTGTAAACAAGGAGGGTGTGAAAGTTTACTCTGTAGAGAACTACATGAGAGGAATCATGGCTATTGAGGCAACCGACAAGGCTGCTGCAGTGGCTCAGTTCAGAAAACTTTACAATTGCCTTGAGGTTAAGGAGGGCGAGTGGGAGCCTATGCTCAACTTGCTTGCATGGACCGTTAAAGAGGGTGATGCAGTAAAATATGTAGCTCTTGTTTATTTGAGGGAGAAACACCGCCCTTCACACTATTTTGCAGAGGGAGATGCAAATATCCTTTTGTCTCCTGCATCTGTAGATATGGGTGGCGTATTCATTACCCCTCTTGAGAAAGACTTCAACAAGATTACAGCAAAAGAGCTTGTAGAGATTGCAGACGAGCTTCAGATAAGCAGCGAGGCTTTTGGTATGGTAAAGAATGCTCTAAGGGAGCAGCCTACCGTTAGCGTTGGTATCATGAGCGAGAAAGAGATTGCTTTTGAGCTTAACAATGTATACACATTCTCAACTCCAGGTTGTGACTGCACATGTGAGGTTAAGGGACCTCAGACTGCAGTAGAGAGCAACGGTAAAGTTCTTTGGAACGGCAAGGAGTACACTGAGCTTATGTTTACCCCTAAAGGAATTGGCACATTCTGGCTAAGGGGCGTTACCATTGGCGTAAACTTCCACTGGGAGAGAAAAGAGGACCAGAAGTTCGGTTCTGCACTCAGAATCATTGTAGAGAACGGCAAACTTACAGCTGTAAATATCATTGGCGTGGAGGATTACCTTACAAGTGTAATCTCAAGTGAGATGAGTGCTACTGCAAGTGAGGAGCTTTTGAAGGCTCACGCTGTCATCTCAAGAAGCTGGCTGTTGGCCCAGATTGAGAAGAACAAGGAGATTGTTGCTGCAAACACTTGCTATTGCGCTACAACCCAGACAGAGGATGAGCTTATCAAATGGTACGACCGTGAGGACCATGTAAACTTTGATGTTTGTGCAGATGACCACTGCCAGCGTTACCAGGGTCTTACAAGAGCCTCTACCGCAATTGTAAGAAAAGCCATTGACGCTACTTGGGGTGAGCTTCTTATGGACAGCAACAAGATTTGTGATGCACGTTTCTCAAAATGCTGCGGCGGTGTATTTGAGGAGTTCCAGAACTGCTGGGAGCCAGTAAAATACTCATACCTTGTAAAAGTAAGGGACGGCAAGAACCCTCAGGACATTCCAGACCTTACAATTGAGGAGAATGCACACGAGTGGATAATGACAAGCCCTGAGGCTTTCTGTAATACAACAGACCAGAAGATCCTAAGCCAGGTTCTCAACAACTACGACCAGGAGACTGTAAACTTCTACCGTTGGAAAGAGGAGTACACCCAGAAAGAGCTTTCTGAGCTTATCCTTAAACGCAGCGGCGTGGATTACGGTGATATCGTGGATCTTGTTCCTGTAGAGAGAGGTACAAGTGCACGCCTTATCAAGCTTAAGATTGTAGGTACAAAGAAAACCATGACAATTGGCAAGGAGCTTGAGATCAGACGTACATTGTCTCCTTCTCACCTTTACAGCTCGGCATTCGTTGTTGAGAAACAGGGAGAGGAGAACGGCGTTCCTGCAAAATTCATCCTTCACGGAGCAGGCTGGGGCCACGGTGTAGGCCTTTGCCAGATTGGTGCTGCAGTAATGGGTGAGCAGGGCTACAAATACAAGGAGATTCTTCTCCACTACTTTGTAGGCGCTGCAATTGAGAGCAGATATTAACAGATTAACTTATAAAACTTACAGATAAGATGAGTTCTAGATCAATATCACCATGGGCTTGGATTCCAACCCTATATTTTGCCCAGGGTATACCTTATTTCATTGTGAACACCGTTTCAGTAATGATGTTCACCAAATTGGGCGTTCCAAACGGTGAGATGGCATTCTTTACCAGTTTGCTGTATCTTCCTTGGATGATCAAACCTTTCTGGAGCCCTTTCGTAGACATCTTCAAGACCAAGAGATGGTGGACTGTAACAATGCAGTTGCTTATGGCTGCGGCGTTCATCCTCCTTACCCTTACATTGCCTGTTCCTGAGGCTGAGATGATAGCATCTGGTACAACCCCAATGAGCATGTTCTACATTACACTTATCCTTTTCATCATCACAGCTTTTGCATCTGCAACCCACGATATTGCAGCTGACGGTTTCTATATGCTTGCCCTTTCTACAGGTGACCAGGCACAGTTTGTAGGTATCCGTTCTACATTCTACCGTCTCTCTTCAATCTTCGGCCAGGGTGTGCTTGTTGCAATTGCAGGTATGATTGAGGCAAAATCGGGAAATATCCCTATGTCGTGGAGAATTACAATGCTTGTGTCGGCAGCTGTGTTTACACTTGTTGCATTGTACCACACTTTCATTATACCTAAACCTGCTGCAGACAAATCTACATTGGGTGAGCAGAAGGCTACTGCCGGTGCAATCTTTGCAGAGTTCGGCCGTACTTTCAAGACTTACTTCATGAAAAAAGGTGTATGGTTGGCAATCATCTTCATGTTGCTTTACCGTTTGCCTGAGGCATTCCTTATCAAGCTTTGTATGCCGTTCCTTGTTGCAAAACAGGAGCTTGGCGGCTTGGGAATGAGTACTGCCAGTGTAGGTATCGCATACGGTACAATTGGAGTATTGTTCCTTACCATTGGCGGTATCCTTGGAGGTATCTATGCTTCAAGAGTAGGTTTGAAAAAATCTCTTTGGGTTATGGCTGCCTGCATGACATTGCCTTGTATCACTTTTGTATACCTTGCAATCTGTCAGCCAACCAACCTTGCACTTATCTCTACAGCAATTGCAATTGAGCAGTTCGGTTACGGTTTTGGATTTACAGCATATATGCTTTATATGATGTACTTCTCTGATGGTGAGTTCAAGACTTCACACTATGCAATCTGTACAGCATTCATGGCAGCAAGCATGTTGCTTCCAGGTATGGTTGCAGGTTACATTCAGGAGGCAATTGGTTATGTAAACTTCTTCTGGATGGTAATGGTTTGCTGTATTGCTACATTGATCGTAACCTTCTTTGTAGACAAGAAAGTTGACCCTACTTATGGTAAAAAGTAATTTCTGTATGAAAAAAGTTTTGAATATAGTTGTTGCTCTTGTAGCTTTTGCAGTGCTGTTGCCATCTTGCGCTGCAGAAGCACAGCAAGAGAAATCAAATAAGGTTGTGAAGACCGGTATTGATGTACTTGAGTCAAACGGTTTCAAACAGCTTCAGGGAAAGAAAATTGGTTTGGTGACAAATCCGTCGGGAGTAAACAACAAACTTGTTTCTACCGTTGATATCCTTGCAAATGCTCCTGGAGTGGAGCTTGTGGCCCTTTATGGTCCAGAGCATGGCGTGAGAGGTGATATCCACGCAGGTGACAAGGTGAGTGACGAGGTTGATCCAAAGACTGGTGTTCCTGTATACTCATTGTACGGAAAGACCCGCAAACCAACCCCTGAGATGCTGAAGGATGTTGATGCCATTGTGTATGACATCCAGGACAACGGCTGCCGTTCATTCACTTTCATCAGCACCCTTGGCCTTCTTATGGAGGCTGCTGCCGAGAACGGCAAGGAGGTAATAGTACTTGACCGTCCTAACCCGCTTGGAGGAAACAAGGTTGAGGGTAACATTGTGGAGCCGGGATATTTCTCTTTCGTAAGCCAGTTTGAGATCCCTTACCTTTATGGCCTTACCGTAGGTGAGTTGGCACAGATGCTTAACGAAGAGGGTATGCTTAAAGGTGAGAAAGGTACAAATGATACCATTGTAAAATGTAACCTTACTGTAGTTCCTATGGAGGGTTGGAGCAGGGATATGGTTTACACAGACACCAAACTTCCTTGGGTTCTCCCTTCACCTCATATGCCACAGGCAGAGACCTCTTACTACTATCCTGCAACAGGAATTTTGGGTGAGTTGGGCTACATGTCAATAGGTGTGGGTTATACCCTTCCGTTCCAGATGGTGGCTGCACAGTGGATCAATGCTGCCGAGTTTGCAGATGCACTTAACGCTTTGAACCTTCCTGGCGTTACATTCCGTCCAATTAATGTTAAACCTTTCTACTCTGTAGGAAAAGGTGAGAACATGGGTGGTGTACAGATCTACATTACAGATTATGAGAAGGCACACCTTACTTCAATCCAGTTCTACATTATGCAGGAGGTTGCAAGGATGTATCCGGAGCATGAGGTTATGGCTAATGCCAACGACGGCAGATTCAGGATGTTTGACCTTGTTTCGGGTTCCAACTTCATTAGGGAGAAATTCACCGAGACAAAACAGTACAAGGACATTGAGGCTCACTGGAACAAAGATGTTGAGAGCTTCAAGCAGAAATCTGCAAAATACCATTTGTACAAATAATTCCCCAGGGAACAGTACACAACAGAAAAGGGCAATCCATTCACGGGTTGCCCTTTCTTCTTCTTCCCGACAAAATATTCCTTCATTTATTTTATACACATTCCCTACATGAATCAAGTACCTTCGTTCATGCCCGTCTGAGGCTGCTCGGATAAAAAAATCATCTTGACGGCGAACTCCTCCTTTTAGCCATCCTTCGGATGTCTAACGTCGTCAAACACGCGCCGTCACGGGACGATGATTTTTTCACCCTCCCTTACCGCCTCATCCGGGAAATCACTCAGGGTACTTGTTCCCTCCAGGAATGTGTATAACAATCAAATGCAGAATTTGCAACGGAAGAAATAAAGGTCAGGTGACTCCTGAGACGGCGTAGACAATCATTGCAGATGTGCCGTCAGATTTCCGTCTGTCTGAGAAAATGCATCCGGGATGACGTACTCATGCATTTTCGAGTCAGGAAATCAGGTGCAGATGCAATAGATTGTTAGCCAAGTCGAAGGCGGAGCATGACCTTTATTTACTGCAGTGGAAATTCTGCAGTTGTATAGTTTTAATGAAGAAAAAACCTGAACGGATGCAATTGCCCAGTTCAGGTTTTCGGGTGTCGGGACCAATAACTTCTAGTTATATATGTTCCGGATCTGTTCCCGCAGGTTGATGCGGGTGCTGTCAATCTGCTTGGTGTAGACCGGGAGGGCGGTGCTTTTGTATTTGGCCTTGCCAACCCTTATCTTTAAGTCATCCATATTGCCGGTAATGTCAATGCCCAGCCTCATTGGGACAGGGGATTTTATCACCGAGATGTGGTAATCCAAATTCATGTCCATATCCTGTTTGCCGCTGATGGCTGTGGTGTAGCGGTCCATTTTCATTATGAACGGATATACCTCTATGGTGTTGTCCTTTATGGCAAGCTCTACCGAGATGCTGTCTACAAGGTTGCGTTCCCTGTTCTTGAACTTCATCATCTTGGCAATCTCGGCAAAGGTT
>JAFOER010000146.1 GCA_017380095.1 Bacteroidales bacterium | reverse complement strand
GTAGCCACAAGCATACCGGTCTTCTGTTTTACCTCCTTAAGCCACGGAAGCCCCACAGTTCCCACACCCTCAAATCCGCCTGGTTTGGTACGCGGTTTCCAGATTCCGGCCCTGAAAATCCTTACTCCGTTCGTGGCCAGCTGCTGTGCTGTATTGAGTACCTGTTCCCTGCTCTCTGCGCTGCAGGGGCCTGCAATTATTATTGGGCGTTCTGTTGCCTCAATTCCCGGTAGTGCCAATTTTTCAATTTCCATAACATCAATTTTTATCCCGACAATTATTTTACATTTTCCTTTATTCTCCCCAATGCCCTCCGCAACGTATCCTCATTTGCACAAAGGGAGATCCTTACATAATTCTCTCCGTTGGACCCGAATATGAATCCTGGAGTAATGAAAACCTTTGCATCATACAGTACCCTGTCACAAACATCCACCCCTTTGCCTGCAACTTTTCCCCACAGGAACAGGCCTGTCTGCCCCGGGGCAACCTGCGCCCCCACACTCTCCAATATCTCCTGAGCCAGTGCCTTGCGGGCCGCATACACGGAATTCATCTGCAAATGCCACTCCTTGGGAGCCTCAAGGGCCTTTACTGCAGCCAGCTGCACAGGACGGAACATTCCGGAATCCATATTGCTCTTTACCCTCAGCACCCACTCCACAAACCGGCTGTTTGAAACCAGGACACCCAAACGCCATCCCGGCATATTGTGGCTCTTGCTCATGGAATTCAGCTCAATGCAAATCTCCTTTGCCCCCTCAACCTCCATAATGCTCACAGGGTTGTCATTAAGTATGAAACTGTACGGGTTGTCGTGGCAAACCACAATGCCGTACTTCTTTCCAAACGCAACAATCTTCTCAAAAAGCTCTATTGAGCCGTTGGCCCCTGTAGGCATATTGGGATAGTTGCACCACATGAGCTTTACGGCATCCAGGTTTATCTCACCCCTGCTGTGTCTCTCCTCCAGCTCATCAAAATCTGGCTGCCAGCCGTTTTCTGCACAAAGATTGTAATTAATTATTTCTGCTCCAACCAATTTGGACACAGATGTATATGTAGGATAACCCGGATTTGGGACCAATACAGCATCACCTTCATTCACAAATGCCATTGATATGTGCATAATCCCCTCCTTGCTTCCCATCAGCGGCAAAACCTCATTTGCAGGATTAAACTGTACGCCATACCATCTCCTGTACCAGTTTGCCCATGCCTCCCTCAGCTGCGGTATACCCACATAAGGCTGGTACCCGTGGGCCCGCGCATCCGATGCCTCTGCAGCAAGCGTATCCGTAACCTCCCGGGCAGGGGGAAGATCAGGGCTTCCTATACCCAGATTGATTACATCCGCCCCTTGGGCATTCATCTGCGCAATCTCCTTAAGCTTTACAGAGAAATAATACTCCTGAACATTGCCAATCCTTCTGGCAGGTACTGTCTCTTTCATAACTTTCCTTTTGTTTATTTTACCGACTGCTCCCCCTCCATATACTCTCCCAATATTTCAAGGTCATCCACCAGAGGCAATATTGCATCTATTGCCTGCCTGTACCTCCTGTAATCAGAAAAAAGGAGGTTTACATAAAACTGGTATCTCCACTCCTGCCCCACAATAGGCAT
>JAFOER010000145.1 GCA_017380095.1 Bacteroidales bacterium | reverse complement strand
CAATGCAGTCATGCGCTCTGCAGGTATGCCCAAAAAGGCGATGTATGCAACTATATTTACTGTAATAATAAATGCAATTCTTGATCCCCTTTTCATATATGTCCTGGACTGGGGAATTAAAGGGGCAGCAATAGCAACAATCATAGCCCAGACACTTGCGCTTTGCTGGATTGTAAAGATTTTCTCAAACAGGAATCTGGTAATCCATTTCAAGAAAGGTATATACAAACTCAAGAAAAGGATAGTTAAGGATGTAATCTCAATTGGTATGGCACCATTCTTCATGAACACTGCCGCATGCCTTATTGTAATACTTATAAACCAGGGATTGCAGAGACATGGTGGTGACCTTGCAATTGGAGCTTACGGTATCGTTAACCGTGTATCGTTTGTTTTTGTGATGATTGTTCTGGGCCTTAACCAGGGAATGCAACCTATTGTAGGATTCAACTATGGAGCAAAACAGTTCATAAGGGTAAAGGAGGCATTGAAACTTACAATCCTCTATGCAACTGCAATAATGACTTTGGGATTCCTCCTTGCAGAGATATTCCCAAGACAGATTGTGATGATCTTTACAACAGACGAGGAACTTATCCAGCAGGCAATCAAAGGTATGAGGATTGTCTTTGCCTGCTTCCCGATAGTAGGTTTCCAGATCGTTACAGGAAACTTCTTCCAGAGTGTGGGCATGGCTGGCAAATCAGTTTTCATGTCACTTACAAGACAGCTGCTGTTCCTTCTGCCTGGGCTGCTCATATTCCCACATTTCTTCCAGGATAACGGAATTTGGATGAGTATGCCAATTTCAGATGGACTGTCAAGCCTTGTAGCATTCATAATGCTCTATAACCAAATGAAAAAATTCAAAACTGTTCAATAAGATGGAGACTAAATTCTATATTACCATTGGACGCCAGAAAGGCGCAGGTGGACTCGAAATTGCCAAAAGATTGTCTGAGGAATTCGGTATTCCATTCTATGACAAACAGTTGCTTGACATAGCCGCAAAGGAGAGCGGATTGAGCAA
The DNA here is from genome assembly GCA_017380095.1 of Bacteroidales bacterium. Taxonomy (GTDB): domain Bacteria; phylum Bacteroidota; class Bacteroidia; order Bacteroidales; family UBA932; genus Egerieousia. The sequence goes on along the minus strand of JAFOER010000145.1, from coordinate 6,471 downwards.
AGATGTATTCATGAATATTGACGAGAGAAGGGGATCAAAATTCATCTCGGGTTTCTTCTCGGGGATAATGGGTTCGTTGTATACAGAATACGGTGCTTCGTCGGGAATAAACAGGGAAGAGCTGTTCAGGATACAGAGTGAATCCATACAGCATATTGCAAACAGGGAATCTGCAATATTTGTAGGAAGATGTGCAGATTACATCCTCAGGGAGAGGAATGCTTGCCTGAATGTATTCATAACAGCAACAGGAGATGACAGGGTAGAACGCCTGCTTGAGTGCAACAAAATCAAGGATGCGGAGAGATATACCAGGGATGAGATGATTGAACTTCTTGAGAAGAGCGACAGCAAGAGGGAGAACTACTACAATTACTTCACATACAAACAATGGGGGGCTGCCGCTTCCTATGACTTGTGTCTCAACTCATCGCTTCTTGGTATAGAAGGATGTGTTTCAATCATTAAAGATATTGTAAAAAGCAAAGGTTGGATTTAATAGAGATGCAGGCCGGCGTACCAGTAGAATTAGGAACAGAAAAGATAAGGAAGCTGCTGCTGCAATATGCAGTGCCGTCAATCATTGCAATGAGCTGCTCCTCATTGTACAATCTGGTTGACAGCATTTTCATAGGGCAGTTTGCGGGAGGTTATGCCCTTGCCGGGCTTGCGCTTACTTTTCCGCTTATGAATCTGGGAACTGCATTCAGCTCCATGATTGCCGTTGGAGCCTCCGCCAATATAGGTATATTCCTTGGAAAAAAGGATTATCCAATGGCACAGAAGGTATTGGGCAACGTGGTGACCCTGAATTTCATAATTGGCATATTGTATATGGTTGGGGTACTTGCGTTCCTGGATCCCATCCTCTATTTCTTTGGGGCAAGTGAGAATACCATTGCCCCGGCAAGGGAATACATGCAGATAATCCTTGGCGGAAATATAATCTCACATACATATTTTGCACTCAATGCAGTTTTGAGGGCTACAGGTTTGCCAAGGAAGGCAATGAACGCCTCTATCTATACTGTGGTAATAAACGCTGTTCTGGACCCTCTTTTCATCTGGCTGTGGGGAATACGCGGAGCCGCTATGGCAACAATCATTGCACAGTGCATATCATTGGCCTGGGTAATATATGTATTGTGTGACAGGAACCATGTGGTTCATTTCCAGAAAGGGGGATACAAACTTCAAAAATGGATAGTAAAGAGGATACTCTCAGTTGGTATGTCCCCTTTTTTCATGAACTCTACCGCCTGCCTGGTAGTAATAGTTTTCAATCAGGGTTTGAAACAGTATGGCGGTGATATGGCAATAGCAGCCTATGGAATTGTTCATAAACTTACATTTCTGTTCATTATGGTTGTAATGGGGCTAAACCAGGGAATGCAGCCAATTGCAAGCTATAATTTTGGAGCAAAACTTTATTCAAGGCTCAAGGAGACTGTCACTCTCACAGCCATCTGCGCAATAGCTGTAACAAGTACCGGTTTCATAATTTGTGAGATATTCCCAAGAACTCTTGTAATGATGTTCACATCAGATGAGAGCCTTATTGAGGTAGCCGCAAAAGGATTGAGGATTTCATTTATGTTCTATCCTATTGTGGGATTCCAGATGGTTACATCAAACTTCTTCAGGAGCATAGGGTATGCAGGCACATCAATCTTCCTGTCACTGACAAGACAGCTGCTGTTTCTTCTGCCGTTAATGTTCATATTGCCACATTTCTTTGGCCTTGGCGGCATTTGGGCAAGCATGCCTGCTGCAGACCTTATCTCATGCATAGTCTCCGCAAGCATGATGGTTTACCATTTGAGGAGGCTGAAGGAGTAAATTACATTATACTTCCCAAGCATAGAAGCACAAGCCCCAGCAGTATAAGTGCCAGATCAAGTGCCTTGGCCTTCAGATTCTTTTCATGCAAAAGCAAAGCTCCGGCTGTAAAGGAAACTATAACGCTCCCCCTTCTTATCATGGATATTACAGCTATAAGGGCATCATCGTACGAGAGTGCATAGAAATATGCAAAATCGGCCAATGAAACAAATACCGAAATAAGGGGAATCCACCATCTCCACTGCAGCTTTCCGGTTGTATATCTGAGCATCAGCAACAGCACAGTTCCCATAATGGGAACCTGGTACACATTGAACCAGCTCTGTACAAAGAGCGGCGGCAGCTGTTTCATAATGAATTTGTCATAAAGACCGCTCACAGCACCCATAACAACTGCACCAAACAGCACGTATACCCATTTGTTGCTCCTGAAATCTATTCCCTCTTTTTTTCCCGACAAACTCAGCAGGAACAATGAAAACAGTGAGAGTGCAACTCCGCTCCACTGGAGAAGATTAAGCTTTTCACCAAACAGGAGCACCGCACCTGTAAGGACAAGTACAGGCCTTGTGGCATTTACCGGACCGGCAATTGTAATTGGCAGATGCTTTAGTGCATAATACCCCATAATCCAGGAACTCAACACTATGAATGCCTTCAGGACTACAAGCAAATGGGCTTTTAAGGGAGAAATGCCTAAAATGTCTCCATATGTGGAGCTTAGTGATGCATTGAATATGCTTCCTTCTACAGCCTGTGGGTTTATGGCCGAAAAAATAATGAAAGGGGAGAATATGAGTGCACAAAAAAGTGTATTGCAGAAAAGTACGGAGAGTACAGCATTCCCGTTAAGGGACTTCTTTTTTGCAACATCATAAAATCCCAGAAAAAAAGCTGATGTAAAAGCCAGTAATACCCACATGAAAACGTTTATTTTTGGCAAATGTACAATCCTTTTCTTAAATTTGCATAATTACCCATTATCAGGAAGGATTTAATGAGAAGTAGAAGCAAACTGCCCATTGTGGCACTCATTTATGATTTTGACGGCACTTTGGCTGCCGGCAACATGCAGGAATACTCTTTTATAGAGAGTGTAGGTGAAAAGAAGGAGGATTTCTGGGGCCAGACATCAGTTATGGCAGAGGCGCAGGACTCGGACAATGTCCTTGTATATATGCTCCTTATGCTTGAAAAGGCAAAGGAGAGGGGTATTCCCATCAGGAAGGAGAGCCTGAGAAAATTCGGTGAGGATGTAAAACTGTTCAATGGAGTGAAGGAGTGGTTCCGCAGAATCAGCGATTTTGGTATGGATCATGGTGTTATTGTGGAACACTACATAAATTCGTCGGGAATGAAGGAGATGATAGAGGGAACCCCAATTGCAGATGAGTTCAAGACAATTTTTGCAAGTTCCTACTATTATGATGCCAATGGAGATGCACAGTGGCCCGCTGCAGCTGTAAACTATACCAACAAGACACAGTTCCTTTACAAGATAAACAAAGGTATCTTTACAATAAGGGATTCTGTAAAGATCAACGAATCAATGCCCGATTCAAAGAAAAGGGTTCCTTTTACCAATATGGTATATTTTGGAGACGGTGAAACTGATGTACCTTGCATGAAACTCATTAAACAGATGGGTGGAAACACAATTGCCGTCTATGAGCCAAAGAACGAGAGAAAGAGGGAGGTTGCCAAAAAGATCCTCAATCAGGACAGGTGTGATTATGTTTGTCCTGCAGACTATTCACCCGGCAAGAACCTCGACACACTTGTAAAAGGTATCATTTGCAAGATAAAGGCAGATGACGACCTCAAGAAACTTAAGGTTGAATTCAAGAAAAAAGGCTACAGATAATGTAGCCTTTATTTTTATTTGAGATCTGCAAGTTTTACCCTCTCCTTGAGGAACTCTTTAAGACCTTCTCCTTCAATAATTTCAATATCATCCAGCAGTCCAATGACAAATCGTCCCACCCCTTCATATCCGCAGATATTTATATCCAGAATAAAGTGATACGGATCATCCGGGTAAGGGGTGAGGTATTTTTCTCCAAGAGGATACTCCTCCACCAGCAATGAAGCGGCCCTGAGTCCAAGCTTCAGCTTAATGGGAATCTGCTCAAAACTGTTTATCCTGAATATGTCCATCAATCCCTCCTTATGTTCATTTTCAAATTCCCAACCGTTCTCAAGCACTTCAACAGAACCTATCCTGGAGAGTTTGAACAACTTGTTTTTTCCCGACGAAATCTCATATGCCCACACCTGAATGTAGTTTGTTGTAAATGACAACGGTTCCACCAGCCTGTCGGTGACATTCCTGCTGTGTGCAGAGGTATAATCCTTAAGGATAATCTGCTTTTTCTCCTCTATTGCCTCAATTATGGAGTTCACATTCCTGGCATTCTGCCCTTTTACAACACACTCGGCAAGCATCTTGTAATCATATACCGATGCAAGTTTTGCCTTGAGGTTCTGTTTTATGGCATTTGTAGGGTCTATGCTTTCAATGGCTGAATTGAGTATATATGCTTCCTCTTCCGTAAAGTGTATAAGCTGGGATATGTCCTTGAAGTATTTTGACTTTTTGTCGAGCCTGAAATATGGACCTGTTTTGGTGACATAAAATCCGGCATCCTTGAATGTATCTATATAGCGGTATATGGTACGTGGGGATGTCTCAAGCTTTTCACTCAACTCTTCAATGGTGTATCTGTTGTTGGCAGTAAGGAGCATCATCAGACGGAGCACCCTTTCTATTTTTGGCTGGTCCATAATAAACAATTTTACAATATGCTACAGTTCAGAAAACAGGTTTATTCCATTGTCCCATGAATCTGGTTCTACTGCCTGTGACTTTTTCTTTTCCAGTGAATAGTCCGGGAGCTGCTCTACAATCTCCATAACCCTTTCGTTGGCAGAAAGACCAACTTCACGTGGAGAGATTACCTGGATATTGGGCTGGAAATCAAAAATCAGATTGTAGAACTCCCTGTTGGGAATAATGTTTACAGTAAATTCAAGGTCCCCGTTCTCGTGCCTGTATACAGTTTTCTGTGAATGGTGGATAGGATTTCTGTTTATGAACGGAGCCAGCCTGTTTTTTACCAGGAACCTTATCTCCTTCGGTTCTCCGCTAAGGCGGGTTACCCCAATTATATCGTGGAAATATTTGTCGGGATCAAAAGTGTACTCTTCAGGGAATGGGAGGATGGAATAGGAGTAATCCCTGATTCTGTCCAGGGGCAACTTGTATACACCTTCCAGACCGTCCTTATATCCCAATGCATACCATCTCCCCTTGTACTCCTTAAGGTAGAAAGGGTAGAAGATGATGCTCATTATATTGTTGGAACGGGAAGAGTAATACCCTATACAGAGTGCCTTCCTGTTGATGATAGCATCGTGGATGGTATCAAAATATTCGAGTCCAAGCGGATTTTTACGTTTTTCGTTTTGAATTACGCTTCCCCTTTTCTGTATTTTTGCAGAAATTTCCTCATCAAGTATATGTGAGAGGTTCTTCAAGCTTGAAAGCTCGCTGAAAGATGAGTACTGGTTGAGTGCAGCTACAAGATCTGCCACCTGGGAAAGGGTATCTTTCCCAAGTTTTGCCTTTTCTATTGAGTAGTTTGGATCCTTATACTTGTAGTATTTGTGCTCATAAACAATTATTGGGGCACCGTATCCCTTAATTTTGCAACGCATTGTCTGAAGGTCGAGCTGGATGGACCTTACCGAAACTTTGTACTTGGCACCAACTTTAGAGCCGTATTTCTCCTTGATTGCGGCAGTACAGGCATTAATAAGATCCAAGAGGGTATACTTGTGTGAAGTGTCCCTCAAGCAGGCATCAATGGTACGATGTCTCAAAACAGCATTGGAAAATGTACTCATAATTGCAAAAAAATTCCTATACAAATATAATAATTACTATCTTTATACCGCAAAGTTTTTGCGTTGATACACAAAATTTAACACTTGCTTTAAAATGGACAATTCTGTAGTTGCTTACGCTTTATTGGTATTTACATCTTTCTTTACCCTTATCAACCCCATAAGCATCTTGCCGGTATACCTTGGCCTTACTTCGGAGCTCGGCAACAAAGAGAAACTGCAGATAGCAAGAAGGGCCATTTTTGCAGCTCTTCTCATTTTGCTCGGTTTTGCATTTTCCGGACAGTTCCTCTTCAAATTCTTTGGAATTTCAGTAGACAGTTTCAGGATAGTAGGTGGTGCCATTTTCTTTGTTGTAGGATTTGACATGCTAAATGCAAGGCTTTCACCAATCAAAGGGGGCAAGGATGAAATTCACAAAGCTTCAAAAGACATAGCAATAACTCCTTTGGCAATTCCTATGCTCTGCGGCCCAGGCGCAATAACAAATGCCATTGTCCTTATGGAGGATGCTGTAACCATTCCTCATAAAATTGCTTTTGTTGCAGCGGTACTTTTAGTACTTATATTGGGTTATCTGATATTTGCCTTTTCTACCAAGATTGTAAAATATCTGGGTGAAACCGGTATAAATGTAATGCTCAGAATTATGGGACTCATAATTATGGTTATTGCAGTTGAATTCTTCAAAGCCGGAATTTCTCCATTCATCAACTCATTCAT
>JAFOER010000144.1 GCA_017380095.1 Bacteroidales bacterium | reverse complement strand
GTTGAGAAGGGTAAGGGATTTTGCCCAGGTGGAGGGACCAGGAAGAATATACCTTCCAATAACCAAATATGCCCTTGATGCCCTCAATATAGACAAGAGAGGTCTTGACCTTATGGACAACAAGATCCTTACCACTATAATAAGCAAATTCAAAGGTGGTCCTGTAGGAGTTAATACAATAGCCACTGCGGTTGGTGAAGATCCAGGTACGCTGGAGGAGGTATATGAACCTTTCCTTATAAAAGAAGGATTCATACACCGTACACCAAGAGGAAGGGAGGTTACGGAACTTGCATACAAACATCTTGGAATAGACAGATATACACCTGACACTTTATTTTAAAAATTAAAAAACTTTATACACAACATGAAAAGAATCATATTATCAATCCTTGCAATATGTTTATTGCTTTCTTCAGATGTATTTGCATGTACATCTGCAATCTTTACCGGAAAATCTACTCCCGACGGAAGACCACTCATGTGGAAACACAGGGATACTGGTGAGCCAAACAACAGGATCCAGTATTTCAAAGGTGAGAAATACTCTTTCTATGCACTTATAAATTCACCTGATTTCTTCAATAATGAGGCATGGACAGGAACAAATGAGGTTGGTTTTTCAATCATGAACACTGCATCCTATAATCTTAAGGATGATGAGGTACCTTCAAAAATGATGGACAAGGAAGGTGTAGTGATGTTCAAGGCATTGGCAACCTGCAAAACTTTGAAGGATTTTGAGAAAATGCTTGACAAATATAAAAGGCCTATGGGTGTAGAGGCAAACTTTGGTGTAATTGACGCCGAAGGTGGTGCTGCATACTATGAGGTAAACAATGACTCATGGACCAAAATAGATGTAAATGATCCAAAAATTGCCCCTCAGGGATACCTTGTATATACCAACCATTCAAATACAGGAAGACTTAACGAAGGTATGGGTTATGTAAGATATACCAATGCAGACAAAATAGTAAAGGAGCAGATAAACAGAAACGGTGCCATTACTCCACAGTGGATTTTCCAGGCACTTTCAAGAACATTCTACCATTCAGTTCTTGGTATAGATTTGAATAAGGACAAGGAGTTGGTAGACAAATGCAACGGATGGTTCTTCGACCAGGATTTCATCCCTAGAAAATCATCAACCTGTTCAATAGTGGTAGCTGGTGTAAAACCTGGCGAGGATGCTGCAAATACAGTAATGTGGACAATTTTGGGATATCCTCCAGTTGGTGTTGCAGTTCCTTTGATGGCAGCAAACGGAGATACAGTTCCTGCTTTCATGACAGCAAAAGAGAAAGACAATGCCAAGATGTGTGACTGGGTACTTGAGAAGAAAAAGGAGATTTTCCCTATAACCAGAGGCAACGGAAACAAATATCTTAACTATTATGCCATTGAGAAATATATGAAACCTGCAATTGAGATTGAGGATAAAGTATTTGAGATGGCAGATCCAGTTATTAAAAAGATAAGGAAAGGTGAGGCAAAACCTTCGGATCTTAAAAAAGTTTATGAATATGTAGAGACAATATTCTAATTGAAAAGGGGCTTTGAAATAAGCCCCTTTTTTTACATCTTGCCCAATCTCTGGTTTATACCGTCCTTATATGCTTTCCATAATTTTGGAATGTCGGCAAAATTATAAGCCTTTGAAAAAGGAAAAGTGAAAAATGCTGTGGTAATGTATCCTGCCACATTTATGAAGCTTCTCAAGTATTTTACACTCCAGTTCTTACCGTATTTGCTGTTAAGATAAGCCGAGTTCCTTACCTGATAGAACCTTTTCCATTTCTTCTTCTGGTTTTTCTGGCTCCATGTATCATTTGAGAAAAATTTCTGCTTGTCCATAAGGGCAGCAGGAACATAAAGGATTTTATAGCCTGCCTGTATTGTCCTTATGCAGTAATCAGTATCGTCACAGAAAATGAAAAGGTCCTTTTGTGGCAATCCTATCTTTTCTACAACATTCCTACGTATAAAAGGTCCTTCAAAAGCAGTTCCTGCAATAAATACTGGAGAATTTACCTTATCATTGTCAAGTCTCTCCCTGTACATTGATTTGAAAGGATTGGTAAGGTTGTACCCCTTAAAATCATGACAGAATATCTTACCCTCCATAAGACGGCGAGGAGCAAGTATTCCTATTGAAGGGTCACTTGCTTCCTTAAGCAGTTCTTCAAGACAATTTTCCCTTGGAAAAACATCATCATCCATACACCATATCCAGTCTGCTCCTGCCTTATAAGCATATTCTATACCTGTATAGAATCCTCCTGAACCACCTACATTTTCCTGTGTGATTACAATGAGGTCTTCCTGCCCGGCAAGCCACTCTCCTGTGCCGTCGGTACTTCCGTTGTTTACAACCACTATCTTGGATACAGGCTTGTTTTTCCTCAAACAATCTATTGTCCTTTTAAGCAGTTCCTTTCTGTTGAAGGTAACTGTAACAGCATAAATATTCATAATCAATAAAGGTTGTCAATTTTGCCGGGTTGTGTACTTCTGAATTTCTTTATAAGTTCAAGACATTTGTCGGGATTAAGGTTACGCCCCTTTGCATACTCACCTGCAAGCATTTCATGCATACGTGGTGTTGCAGGAAGCCTTTCAAGGTTTTTGCACCCTTTGGTAATATCAAGAGGACCGAAATACATTCTGTTCAGGTCTACAAGTTCTATATGTATTTTACCTCCAATATTTTCAAAAAGGATGTTTCCACGCCCGTAATCGAGGTGGGCCATACCGTTATTGTGCAAGATTGCAGTTACCCTTCCAATTTCACGCAAGATTTCATCTTCATCTTCAAATTTTTGCTCAAACAATTGGCTGTATACATGTGAGCATCTGCTTTTGAGGCATATAAAGTAACTTTTGTCAAAAAGCAGTGCAGACCTTATATTCATATATGCAACCGGAAAAGGGGTCCCTACCCCAATCTCCAAAAGCTTTAAGGCATTTTCATATGAGCGTTTTGCTTTTGAAGGGCGGAAAATACCGTATACAAAGCGGTTTATGAAGTTTGGCCTGTGGTAAGATTTTACAATATATTCCTTTCCGTTGTGTATGAATTCCCTCAGTTCATTTCTCCCTTTGTAAATAACCCTGCCTTCCCCTTTTTCAAATAAAAGGGGAATTGAAGAGAGAAATTCCTTTTCAGCCGAATATTCCGGATGTATTTTCTCTGTACGTATATTTAAAAATCCCATATTACATCAGTTCCTTTTTGCATAAATCAAGGGCTGCAGCAACTGTATCATCCATATCCGCATATGTATACAATCCCAGCCTTCCGCCAAAAATTACATTGGGATACTGTTTGGCCATCTCACGGTACCTGTTTACAATTTCCGTATTCCTTTCATCGTTCACAGGATAATAAGGTTCCTTACCCTTTTCATAATTGTCGGGATACTCATAAGTGATTACTGTTGTGGGTTGGGTACCGAATTCAAAATGCTTGTGTTCTATAACTCTTGTATAAGGTATTTCCCTCTCTGTGTAGTTGACAACAGCATTTCCCTGATAATCTTCAATATCAAGGTGTTTGTGCTCAAATTTGAGGCTTCTGTACTCCAGTTCACCACATTGGTAATTGAAAAACTCGTCAATACATCCTGTAAAGAGTATCTTCTCTGCACAAGAATCAAATTCTTCCCTGTTGCTGAAGTAATCTGTTTCCAGCCTTACCTCTATATCCTCAAGCAATCCCTCTATGAGTCTGTTGTATCCACCCTTTGGAATTCCCTGGTAGAGGTCGTTGAAATAGTTGTTGTCATAAATGAAACGGAAAGGGATCCTCTTTATTATAAATGAAGGAAGTTCCTTTGCACTCCTCCCCCACTGTTTCTCTGTATATCCCTTGATAAGTTTTTCATATATGTCCTTGCCACAAAGCTTAAGCGCCTGCTCTTCCATGTTTGCAGGAGTTTCTATGTGGGCATATTCCCCTCTCTGCTCCTCTATTCTTGCTTTAGCCTCGGCAGGTGTCTTTACACCCCACAACCTGTAGAAAGTGTTCATATTGAAAGGAAGGTTGTACAGCTCACCCCTGTAATTGGCTACAGGAGAATTTGTAAAGCGGTTGAACTCCACAAAACTGTTTACATATTCCCATACTTCCCTGTTGTCTGTATGGAATATATGTGCACCATATTTATGTACATTTATACCTTCTGTCTCCTGACAATAAATGTTTCCTCCTATATGCTCCCTTTTATCTATAACCAGACAATTCTTACCTCTCTTTTTTGCTTCATGTGCAAAGACAGATCCGAACAGTCCTGCTCCAACTATCAGATAATCATATTTTTTCATTTATTTCTCTATTCTTAGGTTCTGGAATGATGTTATAAGTGCATCAGACATTCCGTCAAAAACAATTTTTACTGCCTTAACCTTTTCCTGTGGTTTTATTACAGCGGTACCGTAAACGAATTCATCACCTTTAATGAAATCAGTCCCGTTGTATGAGTACTCAACGTGACCCTCTGTACAACTGTAGAAAGTGATGTTTGGAACACCGGTCTCAACTGTTATCTTGCTGCACTCCACAGGCTCTGTGAAATTGTAGGTAACAAAATCACCCGGATACGATCTTCTGTTTACCCTCCAGTATTTTTTCATGTTATATGAGGTGATGTTGCTCATAGGGAAGCTTCTGTTGCTCTCGCTCTCCTTGTATGAACTCTCAATT
>JAFOER010000022.1 GCA_017380095.1 Bacteroidales bacterium | reverse complement strand
GTGGTACATTGCTGTTGCCTTGCGGTGCCATTATATCATTCATTGCCTGATTTATACACATTCCTGGAGGGAACAAGTACCCTGAGTGATTTCCCGGATGAGGCGGTAAGGGAGGGTGAAAAAATCATCGTCCCGTGACGGCGCGTGTGTGACGACGTTAGACATCCGTAGGATGGCTAAAAGGAGGTGTTCGCCGTCAAGATGATTTTTTTATCCGAGCAGCCTCAGACGGGCATGAACGAAGGTACTTGATTCACGCAGGGAAGGTGTATAAATAAAACGAAGGAATTTTTATGTGGGAGGTAGAGTTGCTGCAATTCACCGTGGGCGGCAGGTATGGGTGGAGGTGTCTGTAGAAAGGGTAAGTGCCCACGGCGGAACAATTTCGTCACACTGTGGGCACTGACCTTCACTGGAACTGCATACAACGCGGGGTAATGCCCACGGTGATTTGCAGGAGGGTTCCTTCTAACTGTAAAGGAACCTCTTGATACTCATTTTTGGAGTTTTCTCAAATGGTGATTTTACAATCTCCACATCTGCGAGTTTGCTGTATGCAGGCATCTGGGCATTCACTTCAGCCATCATCGCCTTGCGGTACTCTTCTGCATTTACAGATTCCTGCTCCATTTTCTCCATATCCATGTATACAAGGGCTACAAGGCTCGCGCCTCTGCCCACTACAATGGACTCAAGGACATATGGCTGCATGTTGATTACTGCTTCCATCTCCTCAGGGTAGATGTTCTGGCCATTAGGAGTAAGGATCATGTTCTTGCTCCTTCCTTTGATGAATACGTTGCCTTTCTTGTCAAGAAGGCCGAGGTCTCCGGTGCGCATCCATCCGTCGGGAGTAAAGGCTGCAGCTGTTGCCTCCTCGTTCTTGAAGTATCCGCTCATGATGTTGGTTCCCCTTGCCTGTATCTCTCCAACCATTTTGTAAGGGTCCTGGGAATCAATTCTTATCTCTACGGTGTCTATTGCCTTTCCGCAAGATTTTGGAGCAAAGTCCCACCAGTCTTCGTATGCCATCAGAGGGGCAGCCTCTGTCATTCCGTATCCTACTGTAAACGGCAGCTTTATTTTCTGGAATACTTTCTCTATATCTGGGTTAAGGGCTGCACCACCCATTACAATCTCCCTTATGTTTCCACCAAAGGCTGCAAGGAGTGTTTCACGTATTTTTTTGAAAATAAGCTTGTTTACTCCAGGTATATGGGTAAGGACTTTCATTACTGGCTTGCCCAATACAGGCTGGAGTTTGCTCTTGTAAATTTTCTCCATTACCAATGGAACTGTAATAAGCAGGTAAGGCTTGATTTCTGCAAGAGCACCCAACAACATTGAAGGGGTAGGTGTCTTGCCAAGGTAATAAATTGATGAGCCTCCGCACAATGGGTAAATCAGCTCAAACATCATTCCGTACATATGGGCCATTGGAAGCATTGAAACTATTTTGTCCTCAGGGTATGAGGTAAGTCTCTTCTGTCCAAACGCCACATTGGCACTTATACACTCATATCTTAGCATTACACCTTTAGGGTTGCCTGATGTGCCGGATGTATAGTTGATGATTGCAAGATCCTTGTCGTTGTCTGTAGGGTATGATACGTTTTCTGCGCTGAATCCCTGCGGATATTTTGCTGCAAAGTTCTCCTCCAGTTTCTCATATGCCTCCTTCACCTCTCCGTTTGCGGAATATAGAAGTGCGAAATCTGCTGTTGAGATTACCGCCTTTACAGAAGGCATTTTCTCTATGGAGAGCTTTGGCCATATCTCATTGTCGGTAAAAAGGATTGAACTCTCCGAATGGGTTACCAGCGAGTTCACATTGTCGGGATGAAAATCTGCAAGGATTGGAACCATTACAGCCTCGTAAGTGTTACCTGCAAGGAATGACATACCCCAACGTGCAGTGTTTTTTGCACATAGGGCCATTCTTTCCCCTTTTGATATACCTGCGTTCTCAAAAAAAAGGTGTAATTTTGCGCACTGGGTTGCCACCTCTCCAAAAGTGAAAGTTTCGCCTTTGTAGTTTCCCAATGCGGGGCGGGTCCAATAATTCTTTACAGATTCTTCAAATCTCGTAAGGTAGTGTTTCATGTTTCAGTTTTTTATTGAGGGGGCAAATGTAGATATTTTTCTGATTATTCGTATCTTTGGAGCAAATTTTTTGATATGAGAAACCTTCGCGGCCTTATAATGGCCATACTCTCTTCAGCAACTTTCGGGCTTATTCCCCTCTTCTCCATTCCCCTTATGGAGAATGCGGACAAGAGCCTTGAGATAGATTTGGACAGCGTCTGTTTTTACAGGTTCCTGTTCTCGGCACTCCTCATGGGTGTAATTGTTTTCTTCAGTTTTGCAACAAAACACAAGGGTGAGGGAATGAAGAAAATCCTTAAGGAAGGGTTTGCCCTCAGCGGCAGGCAGTTTGCCCTCCTTATGCTCATTTCCATATTCTATGCATCAACCAGCATATTCCTTACAGCATCATATACAATTGGAGAGATACCGAGCGGCATCGCCACCACAATGCACTTCCTTTATCCCGTATTTGTAACTGGAGTAATGATCCTTTTCTTTGGTGAAAAGCTTACCGCTACAAAGGCCCTGGCTGTGGTGCTGGCTTTTGGAGGAGTGTTTTTCCTCAGCGGAGCCTCGCTTAGCGGAGATTTCACCCTCAACCCTTTGGGGCTTCTGTTTGTGCTCGTTACCATATTCACATACGGTTCATATATAATTGGCGTAAACAACATCAAGGCCATTGCATCCATGAACGGCATGAAACTTACATTTTATGTGCTGGCATTCTCATGCATGCTCTTCTGCTGCAATATTCTTGTAAAGGGGGGCACTTTTGCACCGCTGGTAACATTCCACCACTGGTGGAATATCCTGGCACTGGCATTTGTCCCTACCCTCATCTCTGACCTCACACTTGTTTATGCCATACAGATAATAGGCTCCACAACTACAGCCATCCTTGGATGTATGGAACCTCTTACCGCTGTATTGGTAGGAATTGCCGTATTTGGAGAAAAGCTCAATGCAAGCCAGGGTATTGGAATGGTACTGGTATTCATTGCCGTTAACCTTGTGATAATGTCGCAGAAGAAAAAATAACACACATAGGGTGTTATCAAGAGTTTTCCCACAGAGGTAAATTTGCACATCAACCCGGTTTTGTGCAAGATATGAGAGGAATAAAAGTTGGCAACATTGCAATGTACAACAATACTGTTGTATGCATTATCAGCGACATAAAAAGAGATGTCTCCCCACATGTAATTGTAGGAACAGACAGCAACTGCAACATTCATGAAGGTACTCCCGACAAATGGAAGTCAATTATGGGGTATAGCGGGCAACTCAAATCATTCGGGGACAAATTACTCGAGAATATAATATCATCAAGGGAAATTAAAGGGTAACTCATCTGAATTTTTGTTACATTTGTAAGATGAAACAAAATTCCAGGGCATACTATATCCTTTGTACAGCATTCATTCTCCTGTTTTTGGGGAATCTGGTTTATGGTGCTGTAAACATTCCGTTGGGTGATGTAATCTCAATCCTTGGCGGAGGCGAGGGAGAAAAGGCAGCCTGGAGTCTCATTGTCCTCAATTCACGCCTTCCGCAATGCATTACCGCAATGCTGGCAGGAGCAGGACTGGCCATAAGCGGACTGCTGCTCCAGACCCTTTTCAGGAACCCGTTGGCAGGCCCTTCCATTCTTGGCATTAGCGACGGCGCCAATCTTGGCGTTGCCTGTGTGATGCTCTACTGCGGCGGAATGCTTGGCGGTATAACAGGAGGTGCATACTTTTCAATGATAATTGCAGCCCTGGCAGGCTCACTGGCCGTTTTGGCCCTTATCATCTGGTTCTCCAGAAAGGTAAGGAGCAATGTGATGCTGCTCATTATTGGCATAATGATAGGATATCTCGCCTCATCCGTAATTTCAATCCTCAACTACCATGCAGCGGCAGACAAAGTGCACCAGTATGTAATGTGGGGAATGGGTGACTTTACGGGTGTATCTGTTGAGAAACTGCCGTACTTTGCAACATTCACAATTATAGGACTCGTATATTCAGTGCTCCTTATAAAACCTCTGAACGCATTGCTCCTTGGAGAGATGTATGCAGCAAACCTTGGCGTAAAGATTAAAAGCGCAAGGCTCTCAATACTGCTGTGCACAGGAATACTTACCGCTACCATTACAGCATTCTGCGGTCCGGTATCATTCATAGGGCTTGCCGTTCCCCACGTGGCAAGGCTTCTTCTTGGAACTTCCAACCACAAGCACCTTGTACCCGTAACGATACTCAGCGGTGCCTGCATTGCAATGCTGTGCAATATGCTTACAGTTGTACCGGGGCAGAACAGCCTCCTCCCGCTCAACGCAGTAACTCCTATAATTGGCGCCCCAATAATCATATATGTAATAGTAAACAGGAAAAACCTCCAATATTTCAATTGATTAAGATGAACACCAGAGGGAAAGAGATAGCGGTACAGGCCAAAGGGCTCTCCATTGGATACAATGATTCCAAAGGGAGCAAAGTTGTGCAGAGGGATGTAAACCTCACCCTATTCAGCGGGGAGGTAACCTGTCTGCTAGGATTGAACGGTGCAGGAAAATCAACCCTTATCCGTACATTGTGCGGTTTCCAGCCACCATTGGCAGGAGATGTGCTGCTGAGGGGAAAGCCTCTGGCAAAATACACAAGCAGCGAGTTTGCAAAAGAGGTTGGAGTTGTACTTACAGAAAAGACAAATGCCGGAGGCATTACAGTATATGAACTTGTGGGGCTTGGAAGGCACCCTTATACAGGATTCTTCGGTACCTTCAAGGATCAGGACCGCAAGATAATAGAAGACTCCATGGAAGCAGTGGGCATCTCCCACAAACAGAACAATTATGTATCCGAGCTCTCCGACGGCGAGAGGCAGAAGGCAATGATTGCCAAGGTACTGGCCCAGGAGTGCCCTATAATTGTACTGGACGAGCCAACCGCATTCCTTGATGTAACCGCCAGGATAGATACAATGGTTCTGCTGCGCAAGCTTGCCAAGGAGCAGAACAAGGCAATTGTCCTCTCAACACACGATATAGACTCCGCAATAGGAATGGCGGACAACCTGTGGCTCCTATCAAAAGGGAAGCATGTAAGGTACGGTGCACCGGAAGACCTCATTATGGACGGTACCATTGGGGAGTTCTTCAGCAAGGAAAACATTATATTTGACCAGTCTACCGGAAAACTGAGTTCTGTACTGCCGCAAGTGCTCCCTGTTGGGGTAAGCGGAGATTTCCAGACCTCATACTGGGTAGGCAACGCACTGGTAAGGAACGGGTTCACCCCATCAGCAATACAGGAAAACGGCTATAATGTAATTTGCCACTCTCCGGCAGAGCTTGAGCTCCAGTGCCCCGGAGGGGAAACAAAAAGGGCCACCTCTGTGGCCCGGTTATGTGAAATCATCACTGAAGAGTATCCCGCATAGTTTCATAACACACCATACTGTAATCCGGCAGCAGCTGCGGATGGAACATCTTTACATAATCTGCCAGTATATAATCTGGGTGTATTGCTATATACTCATAATAAGGGGTTGCAACGGTATTGCACACAAATATTTTCCTGTTCCTGAAAGGGGCAAAATTGGCATAGGGCTCATACTCTGCCTTGAGGTCGGAATAGGTCATAGGGCGTTCCATTGCATATTTGAACACCCAGATATCGGAATCCTCCCCCCTCTCGTAAACCTTTTCAAATGATACGGGTACACTTCCCGTTTCAGTATTGTCGCTGAAAATATAGTCTGCACCGGCATCCTTGTACATCTGGGCAATGTAGCTTGCACCGCCCACAATGAACCACGAGGAGCCGTACTTTCTCTCACTCATCACCCTTGGCTTGCTCTCCACATTGGCTGCCAGCCCCTTAAGGCGGTTATAGTTACCCTCTGTGGCTCTGAAAAGGGAATCTGCCAACTCCCTTTTTCCCGACAACATTCCGAACACCTTCATCCACTCAACCCTACCCAGAGGATGGGTTTCCATATAATCGGCCGACTCAAATATGGGTATCCCCAGTTTGTCCGCCTGCCCGTATCCACCGTGTTCAAACGGGGAGGCTACAATAATTTCTCCCCCTATCTCCATTATCTTCTCCACATTTGGGGTAGCAGCCTTTCCGCAATCGTGTATCTTGCCCTCCTGCATCATCTGCAAAGCCACTTTGGAAGTGAGGTATTCCGGTTCGCAGATACCTGCAATCGCATCAAGTGCACCAAGTTCCTCCCATATGGATGCGTGAATGGTGGTGTACATTATAATGTTCCGCACAGGGGTGCTGATTACGGTACCCTGGGGAAGATTGTCGGGAAGAGGATTCCCCTGCTCCACAAGTATATACTTCTGCAAAATCTTTGTGGTATCCCACGGGTCGGCAACGGATATTGTGCTGAAACCATTGAAGTGGGCAATCTCAAATCCCTTTGCATAGAGGTTCTGCTCCACCTCTCCTTCCGGTTCAGATGCAGAGCCCCCATTGCCGCCCGAGCAAGCGGCAATGAGGGATGCACTAACATATAAAAATAAAAACAGGACTCT
>JAFOER010000143.1 GCA_017380095.1 Bacteroidales bacterium | reverse complement strand
GCGACAAGACCAGCCTCACATTCACCCTCTTCAACGGCACAAACTATGAGGAAACAAATACTGTAAGCAAAAGGGACAGTACCTATACTTTGCAGAAGGTCAACTTCTCCAGACAAGATGTGGTAATTCCGCTCAAAAACTACGCTTACAAGAAATCGGAGACCAACAAATACGACAACGAGGTAATGACAAAAGGCCTTGCCCAGTTGCGTACAGACAGGGATTCGCTCGAGGTAAAACACGCCAAGACCTTGGAGAACCTCACAAGAAGGGCAACCCATACAGACAATCTGAACCATACCGGCCAGATGCTTACCGTTGTAAGCAAACCGGAAACATACAAGGGCAAAATGAATGTTGATTCACTTCTCCAGTGGGAAAGCCCGGAAAAGGAGGCGGAAGCTCATTCAAAGGCCATGTCGCAGCTGGATCTGCACCTGTCCTCGGTACAATATTTCCCAACGGAGCTGAACCAGGTTGCCTATCCGCTGAGAAGGACCATCCAGGAGAGCTTCAGGAAGTTTACCCTTTCAATAGCCTGCTTCATCTTTTTCTTCATTGGAGCGCCTCTTGGTGCCATAATTAGGAAAGGAGGATTGGGAACCCCTGTTATTGTATCAATGTTCTTCTTTGTAATTTACTGGGTAGTTGACATAAGCGGCAAGAAATTGGCAAATGACGGTGCAATAACCCCGTTCCTGGGGGCATTCATCTCCACATTTGTACTCTTCCCTATGGGCGCATTCCTTACCTGGAAATCAACAAAAGACTCTGCCTTGTTCAATGCAGATGCCTACATCTCGTTCTTCAAGAAGATTTTTAACAAAACAAAATGGAAAGCGGCCCTTAAAGTTGCCGGGCTGAAACTTTTCCGCAGATAATATCATCCATATGAGCACTTCATCGCCAAGAATAGTATATATGGGAACTCCTGAATTTGCAGTAGCCCCATTGGATAAACTTGTACAGGAAAATTACAATATAGGAGGTGTTGTCACTGTTCCCGACAAACCCAGCGGAAGGGGCCTGAAACTCAACCAGAGTGCGGTAAAGCAATATGCCCAGGAGCACCTGGTTCCAAAAGGGGTAAAACTCCTCCAGCCTGTATCCTTGAAAGATGAAGAGTTTTTGGGCGAACTCCGTGCCCTGGAGGCAGACCTGTTCATTGTTGTGGCATTCAGGATGCTGCCTGAAGTTGTATGGGGGATGCCACCTATGGGAACATTCAACCTGCACGGCTCCTTGCTGCCCCTTTATAGGGGAGCAGCCCCAATCAACTGGGCAATTATCAAGGGCGAGGAGAAGAGCGGTGTAACAACATTCCTTATAGACAAGGAGATTGACACTGGCAACATCCTTATGCAGAGGGAATGTCCTATTGGCGAGAGGGAAAACATAGGCTCGCTGTACGACCGCCTTATGGAGATAGGGGCCGGCCTTGTTGTTGAGACAGTAGAAGGGCTCAAGGCAGGCATACTCACACCAAAGCCTCAGGAAGGAAAGATCACAGGCGCTCCCAAACTGAACAAGGAACTTGGAAGGATAAAATGGGATATGGCAGATGCAGACCAGCCTGGAGCAAGCTGCGCTCAACTGATAGACAGGCTTGTAAGAGGCCTTTCCCCTTATCCTGCAGCTACTGCAGCAATGACTGACGGGGAAAAGACATTCGAATTCAAGATATTTGAATGCTCATTGGCAAAACCTGAAGCTGCCCCTTGCGAAAAACCAGCAGGCACTGTTGCAAGTGACGGACGCAACTATATACACGTATATTGCGCAGACGGATCCGTGCTCTCATTGGACGAGATACAGATGGCAGGCAAGAAAAGGATGCGTACCAAGGATTTCCTTTTGGGATTCAGAAATATTGAACAGTACAGATTCTTCTAGCCCTATTTTGGAGCCATTCTGTAAAGGGCAACAGCCACCACAGCAAACAGCATGTTCGGAAGCCACAAGGCAATGGCCGGAGGCAATGTGCCAGTATGCACAAACATCTGGCTGAATCTCAGGAACAGGATGTATGAGAAGCTCAATGCTATTCCAATTCCTATATTCAGGCCTATTCCTCCCCTCCTCTTCTGTGATGAGAGGGATACTCCAATAATTGTAAGAATAAACGCAGAAAAAGGGAGTGCAAATCTTGTATGTTTCTCTATGAGGGCATATTTGACCATCTGGTCACCTCTCATCTGCTGGGTTGCTATCAGTTCATTCAATGCCGGATAGCTGAGAGTCTCCACAGTCTTTTTCCTCCTGTAGAAGTCATCCACTGTAATTACCAGGGTGGTATCCATGCTCCTTCCCGTTTTTATAACCTCACTGTTTCCCACATACTCCCTCAAATGCCAGTTTCTCAGTTTCCAGTGTCCTCCCACAGAATCCCACTGGGCAGACTCAGCGCTCAGTTTTGACACAAGATTGTGTCCGTCCACACTCTCAAGTGTAAACTTGTAACCTGTATTGTTCCATGTACTGAATGACTCCATATACATGAATGTACCCGGCGAAATCTGATAATGGAGATTACGCCCTGTATTCTCGTACCTCTTCTTTATGTATGTCTGCTCAAATTCTATACGCCCCTTGTTGGCTGAAGGGATCACAAAAAGGTTGAGCAGAAGGCTGAACACCGCAATGGCACAAGCGGAAAGCATATAAGGATACATCATCCTCTTGAAACTTATTCCTCCGGCCAATATAGCAATGATCTCCGAGTTGGCAGCAAGTTTGGATGTAAAGAAAATGACCGCAATGAATACGAACATCGGGCTGAACATATTCATATAGTATGGGACAAAGTTTGCGTAGTAATTGAAGATTATCTCATTGAGCGGAGCGTTCTTGTCTACAAAATCATCAATCTTCTCGCTTATGTCAAAGATAATCACAATGCCAATTATAAGGAGAATTGCAAAGATGTATGTTCCTATGAACTTCCTTATAATGTACTTGTCTATTTTGGTTATGTTAAAGTTATAGTTCATCAGATCTTTGTCTCAAGTTTCTTTACTGCAGCATTTTTCCACTCTGTAAAATCACCGGCCTTTATGTGTATTCTTGCCTGACGCACCACATCCAGATAGAACGCAAGGTTATGTTCACTGGCAATCTGAGCTGCAAGCATCTCCCCAGAGATGAACAGATGTCTCAAATAGGCCTTGGTGTATATCCTGTCAACAAAAGATGTGCCCTGCTCATCAAGAGGAGAAAAATCATCTGCCCATTTGCGGTTCCTTATATTTATCATACCCTCCCAGGTAAACAGCATTCCATTGCGGCCGTTGCGGGTAGGCATCACACAATCGAACATGTCAACGCCTCTGGCAATTCCTTCCAGCAGGTTTGCAGGTGTTCCCACACCCATAAGGTACCTTGGTTTGTCCTTTGGAAGGATAGGCTCCACAACCTCCAGCATCTGATACATCATCTCGGTAGGTTCTCCAACGGAAAGGCCTCCAATGGCATAACCGTCCCTGTCAAGGGATACGGCATGCTCAGCTGCCATTCTGCGCAAATCGGGATATACACAACCCTGGATTATCGGGAAGAAGAACTGGTTGTACCCGTACAGAGGCTCTGTGGTGTCAAACCTCTTTATGCACCTCTCCAGCCATCTCTGGGTAAGTTTGAGCGAATTGAGTGCATATGCGTGAGTGGCATCCCCCGGTGTACATTCATCCAACGCCATTATTATATCCGCACCTATCATTCTCTGGGTATCCACATTGTTCTCCGGGGTAAAGGTATGTTTTGAACCGTCTATATGGGAACGGAACGTACATCCTTCCTCAGTGAGTTTCCTGTTTTCCGCCAAAGAAAAGACCTGGAATCCGCCGCTGTCTGTAAGCATAGGCTTGTCCCAAGAGATGAATTTATGCAAACCACCGGCCTTGTTTATGATATCGAGTCCCGGACGCAGATACAAATGATAAGTATTGCCAAGAATTATCTGGGCGTTGATATCATCCCTCAAATCCCTGTGATAAACACCTTTTACTGAGCCTACGGTACCTACCGGCATGAATATGGGGGTCTCTATTACGCCATGATCTGTATACAGCAGGCCACATCTTGCCTGCGACTGGTTATCTTGTGCTATTCTCTCAAAATTCATATTTATATCTGCTGCTATAAACTACAAAAATAGTAATTTTTTTATCTTTGTAAGAAGATATTAACTGCTACACCGTATGAAAAGGATAAGATTGGACATTGGAGCACTTACCGCATCACCCGAAGATGGGGGAAGTTTTATGTTTTTCCTTTATAGGGAGGGAATGGACAAATCCCTTCCGGTCAAACTCTCTCCTCCCGACATGCATGCCGTTCTCTCCAACTTCAACAAGCAGGAAGGGGGCGGAACCACCATCCATACCCTTTTCAGCAGTACACTGCAGCAGTTCAGGATTGAGCTTCTGGAGGTGACAGTCACAAAAGAGAATGATGATGCCCCTTTTACCTGCGAACTTCTGCTGTTTGACGGGGAAAAGGAGGTTAGGCAGCAATGCAACTTCATAGACGGCATTATCCTGGCCAAACAGTTCGCCTCTCCAATTTATATAGATGAAATGCTGATGGAGAGGTATGCCTCCACTATGGATATTGTCTCCGAGAAATATGTAAAGAAAGAGATCCAGCTGCAGAAACTGAAAGAGGAACTTTCAAACGCCATTGCTGCAGAAGACTATGAGAGAGCAGCCAAGATAAACAAAATGATAGAAGAGCTTACCGGTAAAACAAAAGAGAAATGACAGAAAATCCTTACACACAACTTTTACACAACGGAGGCATCTGCTTCTCCCTCCCTTCAATAGCAAAAGGGCTGGTTGGGATGGCTGCCATCATACTTGTATGCTGGATATTCAGCAGTGACAGGAAACATATAAATTGGGGGACAGTTGGAAAAGCACTGCTGCTACAGCTTGCAATTGCCATATCTGTACTTGCATTGCCTGCTGTACAGACAATATTTGAGACACTTGGAAGCGCTTTCATTGCAGTACTTGACTGGACAAAAGCCGGGTCAAATTTCTTGTTTGGAAGCCTTATGGACAGTTCCAGATTCGGTTTTGTATTTGTATTCCAGATTCTCCCTACCATAGTCTTCTTTTCTGCCCTCATGAGCCTGTTTTTCTACCTTGGCATAATGCAGAAAATTGTATGGGTAATGGGATGGCTCCTTACAAAGTTCATGAAACTGTCGGGAGCAGAGGCCCTCTCCTGTGCGGGAAATGTATTTCTTGGGCAATCGGAGGCTCCGCTTATGGTTAAGGAGTATGTTCCCAACATGACAAAAAGCGAACTTGTTGTCATAATGACTTCCGGCATGGCAACAATGTCGGGAGGAGTGTTGGCTGCATATATAGGGATGCTTGGGCAAGGGGATCCTGTCCTTGAACTTGAATTTGCAAAACATCTCCTTTCCGCTTCTGTTATGGCAGCTCCAGGAGCAATTGCACTCTCCAAAATTCTTGTTCCGCAGACAGAGGAGATTGACAATTCACTTAATGTATCCAAAGAGAAGATTGGAAAAAATGTTCTGGATGCCGTATCAAACGGAACTGCCGACGGACTTAAAATGGCTGCCAACATTGCTGCACTGCTGCTGGTTTTCTACGCCCTGATTGCCGGTGCGAATGAGATCCTGGGATGGCTGAAGCTCCCTTCTCTTGAGAGAATCCTGGCAATTGTATTCTATCCTGTAATATGGCTTACCGGTGCTCCCGGTGAAGATATAGGATTGATTGGCAGACTGCTTGGTGAGAAACTCATACTTACTGAATTTATAGGGTACCAAAGCATGGCCCAGATGGTTGCCAATGGAGCGTTCAGTTCTCCAAAATCTGTCATCATGGCTTCATATGTACTGTGCGGCTTTGCCAACTTTGCCTCTGTAGGAATCCTTATTGGGGCTGTAGGGGGAATGGCTCCAAACAAAAAGCACATTCTTGCCCAATATGGGTTCAAGGCATTGCTCGGCTCAGCCCTGGTTGCACTCATGTCTGCTGCCATGATAGGAATGTTCCTGTAGACTGCATATGATGGGCCAAAAAGCCCGCCCAATTAACAAGCACCCCTGTCAGAGCAGATTCTGACAGGGGTTCGCCTATTATAAATATGCCTTTTGGAGCATCCTCATTTTAATACTCTCCGTTTTCTACTTTTTTCTTGCATGCAGCCAGCATGTCATCTATCATCTGGTCCATTCCCCATTTAGGATTCCAGCCCCACTCTTCCCTTGCACAAGAGTCATCCAGGCAATCAGGCCATGATGCGGAAATCTGGGCCTTTACAGGATCCACGTTGTAATCCCATGTAAATGAAGGGATACGTTTCTTTATTTCAGTAAAGAGCTGCTCAGGGGTAAAGCTCATTGAGGTTACGTTGAAACTGTTCCTGTGCACAAGCTTTGCAGGATCTGCCTCCATAAGCTGGGTTGTTGCCTCAAGGGCATCAGGCATATAAAGCATATCCATATAGGTATCCTTAGGTACCTCACAAGTGTATCTGCCATGTTTTATCACTTCATAGAACACCTCCACAGCATAGTCTGTAGTACCTCCGCCAGGGAGGGCTCCATTGGATATGATTCCAGGGAAACGGACACTCCTTGCATCCACTCCAAATCTTGTATGATAATAGTCACTCAAAAGCTCTCCTGACACCTTGCATACTCCATATATGGTGTTTGGACGCATTACAGTATCCTGAGGAGTCTTATAGTGAGGGGTATTCTCACCGAATGCTCCGATTGAGCTTGGAGTAAATACTGCACAGTTGAAATCCTTGGCAAGATTGAGTGAATTGAGCAGTGCTCCCATATTGAGGTTCCAGGCCAGCTGAGGGTTCTTCTCTCCAGTTGCAGAAAGAAGCGCCACAAGGTTATATATTGAGTCTATCCTCTCATTTTTCAGAAGTTTGGCATAAGACTCAATATCAAGTGCATTCAACATTACTGCCCTTGATGTACGCCCAAGTTTCTCTACAACTTCAGGCTTGAGATCTGCTGCAATTACATTGTCTGAACCATACAGGTTCTGAAGGTGAGGTACCAACTCTGTACCAATCTGGCCACCCGCACCAAGTACCAAAATTCTTTTCATCTCTTATATAATAGATTATTGTGCCATTAAGTACACAAATGTAATAATTTTAGGAATACATTCCCTTATTTTGAACAGTTTATTAGTAAAAACTTTATTTTTGTGTTATGCCAATATCTGAATTTGAAATATATGGTCTTGTAAAAGAGCTGTCTGCAAAAAATGGATTTGCTGACTTCGGTTGTGCTGCCGCAGAAGAGCTGCCAATTGAAGTGCAGCAACACTTTTTATCTGCCATGCAGGAAGGCAATTTTGCATCAATGGATTACCTTGGGCGCAACATTGAAAAACGTTTCAATCCCACCCTGCTTGTTGAAGGGGCACGTTCGGTAATGGTTTTTCTTGCCCCATACTCACTCCCGCACCATTTAAGGCCTATAGAAGGGATTGCGCAGTACGCTTTGGGTGATGATTACCATAAGGTAATTAAAGACAAGCTGTTTGCCATTATGGGACACCTGAAGGAAATCTGTCCCCAATTTCAGGGAAGGGCATTTACCGATTCTGCTCCCATATTGGAAAGGGAGTGGGGTGTGAGGGCCGGACTGGGATGGATAGGTAAAAACAATTTCCTCATAAGCAAAAGTTGCGGAATAAAGAATCTTATTGGGATAATCATTTCCAATCTGGAGATTCCGTCCACGTTGGAGATTGAGCCCCAGAAACAGCGTGCAAACTGCGGCAGTTGCGGGGAATGTACCAGATGCATTGCAAACTGCCCCAGCGGAGCTTTAAGCAAACCATACAACACAGATTCCAGATTATGCATATCATACCATTCAATAGAAAACAGAAATCTGCCGGAGGAGATGGAGAACGGCATTGTTCCTGCATTCCATGGCAAATTTTTCGGGTGTGACAACTGCCTGGACGCCTGTCCATGGAACAGTTCCAACAAGGAGGGATGGGAAGAATTCAGAAACAATTATGGGATATTGTCGGGAAGAGACAAGGAGTGGTGGATGAATATGGATGAGGAGGAATTTAAAAGGATATTCAAAAACTCGCCCGTACTGAGGGGCGGCCTCAAGAATATAAAGGCTGCGCTTGTATGGGGCAAAAAGGGACAAAATGGATAATTTCAAGTTCAGGACAGAAGTTGCTGTCAATAGGGAGAATACAAATTTGGACTACAACAGCACCATTCTGATGCTGGGATCATGCTTTACAACAGAAATAGGGGCCATCATGAATGATTACAGATTCAATGTTTTGGTAAACCCTTTTGGCACATTGTACAACCCTGCCTCCATTTTGAATTCACTGAAAAGGCTCTCTTCATGTACTATGTTTGTGGAAGAGGATGTCATTCATACCAATCCTACAAACGCATCTGCAGAAAAAAAATATGCAAGCTTCTGTCATCACAGCTCATTTGCAAGGTTGAGTGCAGAAGAGTTCCTTATCAATGCAAACAATCATCTAGCTCAAGCACATTCATGGCTTGAGAGGACAGACACAATAATTATCACACTTGGAACCGCTTGGGTATTCATTGAAAATGCAACGGGCCAAATTGTTTCCAATTGCCACAAAAGACTTGCCAAAGAATTTACAAGGAAACTGCTTTCCGTAGAAGAGACCTATTGTGCACTCTCCACTATTGCCGGCATGTTTCCCGACAAAAAAATAATTTTTACAGTAAGCCCCATAAGACACTTCAAGGATGGAGCTCACGGCAACCAGATAAGCAAATCCACGCTGTTGATGGGTGTAGAAAAAACTGTACAGGAGCACGGGTGGTGCAGTTATTTTCCTTCATATGAAATTATGATTGATGAATTGCGTGATTATAGATTCTACGCAGAAGACATGGTGCATCCTTCACCGTTGGCTGTAAAATATATCTTTGAAAAATTCAAGAATTCCCATATTTCTGAAACTGCATTTAAACAAATGGAGATGAATTTGCGTTTAACACGTGCTGAGAATCATATACAAAAATGATTTTCTCCCTGTTAAACTTAAATTCAGCACTATGAGAAAATACGAATGTAAGGCCTGTGGTTGGATCTATGATGAAACCATAGGTGATCCCGACGGTGGAATACCATCATGTACCCCTTTTGATGAACTTGGCCCTACATGGGTGTGCCCCGGCTGCGGTCTGGGGAAAGAAGCTTTTGAGGAAGTGTTCTAAGATTGGTGGTAGCCGTAAACATAAAAAAGACCTCCAGAATTTCTTCTGAAGGTCTCTGAAGGTTGGCGGCTACCTACTCTCCCACTTGGTATAGCAGTACCATCGGCGCTAACGGGCTTAACTTCTCTGTTCGGGATGGGAAGAGGTGGATCCCCGTCGCTAT
>JAFOER010000142.1 GCA_017380095.1 Bacteroidales bacterium | reverse complement strand
TATGTAATCAAACTACACAAGGAGATTGATGCATCGTCGGCGAGGATGTTCACTGATGCCCTCAGGGACGCACAGGCTGCAGGAGCAGATTACTGCATCCTCAACCTCAATACCTACGGGGGTGCCCTTGATGCTGCAGACAGCATCCGCAGTGCAATAATACAGGCCCGGATTCCGGTAATTTCATTTGTGAATGTGCAGGCGGCATCTGCCGGCGCACTCATTTCAATTGCCTGTGACTCAATCTATATGCGCAACGGCAGTTCCATTGGTGCAGCAACCGTGGTTGACGGGAGCGGCAATGTCCTTCCCGACAAATACCAGTCGTTCATGCGTGCAATGATGCGCTCCACTGCCGAGAGCCACGGCAAAAGAGCCATAGTAAACGGTACCGACACCACCTGGGTATGGTACAGGGACCCCGCAATTGCGGAATCTATGGTCAGTGCCGACAGCGTGCTCAGCTTTACCCCGAGCGAGGCCATTGAAAAATCCTATTGTGAGGGAATGGCCGAAGATATAGAGGAGGTTATAAGAAAAACTATAGGCAACAACAGGGAATATACCATTACCGAACATGAGATTTCAGCTACAAACAGAATTATATATTTCTTCCTCAATCCTGTAATACAGGGGCTTCTCCTCATGCTCATAATGGGTGGAATATATTTTGAGTTCCAGACACCCGGCATAGGATTCCCCCTTGCCGCTGCAGTTTTGGGTATGGTGCTCTACTTTGTACCGCTGTACCTGGAGGGATTTGTGCAGAACTGGGAGATCATTTTCTTCTTCCTGGGAATAGTGCTGCTGATGCTTGAAGTTTTTGTAATACCTGGCTTTGGAGTGGCAGGAATATGCGGTATAATCCTTATTGTCATTACCCTGGCCTTTGCAATGATAGACAATGACATTGTGTTCAATGGCGGAGATTTCAATTTCAGGCCTCTTGTAAAACCTTTTGCAATTGTACTTGTTTCCACCACATCCATGCTGTTCCTCTCCATCTGGCTGGCTTCAAGGCTGTTCCCTACGCAGGCTTTCTCCCATATAGCCCTCAAGACCAACCTTTCGTCGGGAAAAGAGGGGTTTGTTGGGGTTGAGAAGGAATCACTGGATTCTCTTGTGGGGAAAAAAGGTTCAGTTGCAACAGACATGAAGCCTCAGGGAACCGTGGAAGTTGAAGGAAAGAGATATCCGGCCCAAATGGTTTACGGCTTTGCACAGAGAGGTGAAATTGTTGAAATTTTATATCATGAAGGGGGCCGCGTGTATTGCAAAAAATAGATTTATTGAGTAATTTTGTCCGATTTTGTTAAACCCATACATATTTAGATAAATGGAGTCAATTAAAAAAGCTAAACTAGTGTTGGAAAATGGACTTGAGTTCCAGGGATTTTCCTTTGGTTATGAGCAGCCTGCCTGCGGCGAGGTTGTGTTCAGCACCGCTATGGTTGGGTATCCGGAGAGTCTTACAGACCCTTCTTATTCAGGCCAGATACTTTGTGTAACATACCCTATCATTGGTAACTACGGCGTTCCGGCAGACGAATTTGAAAACGGTATTTCCAAATATTTTGAGTCAGATAAAATCCAGGTTAAGGCATTGGTGATATCTGACTATTCTTTTAATTACAGCCACTGGAATGCTGCAAAAAGCTTGGACCAATGGTTGAAGGAGCACCAGGTACCGGGCATTTTTGGAATTGACACCAGAGAGCTTACAAAAACCTTGAGGGAGAACGGCTCAATGATGGGCAAAATTGTGCAGGAAGAGTGCACTGCTGAGCTTTCATGTGTAAATCCGAATGTGGTTAACCAGGTAGACGAGGTAAGCTGCAAGGAGGTTATGAAATACAATGAGGGCAAAGGGAAGAAAGTTGTCCTTTTGGATTGCGGAGTAAAGAACAGCATTCTGAGAACCCTTGCAAACAAGGATGTGGAGGTTATAAGAGTTCCTTGGAACTACAATTTCAACAGCCTTGAGTACGACGGCCTCATCATCTCAAACGGTCCGGGCAACCCCGACTTCTGCACTGAGGCAGTTGAGAACATAAAGGCTGCAATGGCTCAGGAGAAACCTGTTTTTGGTATTTGTATGGGTAACCAGCTGCTTGGAAAAGCTGCAGGTGCAAAGACCTCAAAACTGAAATTCGGCCACAGGACACAGAACCAGCCTGTAAGAAGGGTTGGAACTACAACCTGCTACATCACAACCCAGAACCACGGCTATGCACTTGATGCAACCACATTGCCTTCAGACTGGGAGCCTATGTTCGTGAACCTGAACGACGGCAGCAACGAGGGTATCAGACACAAGAGCAAACCGTTCTTCTCTATACAGTTCCAGCCGGACGGTGTAGAGTTCCTATTTGATGAATTCATTAAAATGTTGTAATATACAATGGAGAAAATTAAAAAAGTACTGCTTCTAGGTTCCGGCGCACTTAAAATTGGTGAGGCCGGCGAGTTCGATTATTCCGGTTCACAGGCTATCAAGGCCATGAAGGACGAGGGAATAGAGACTATCCTTATCAATCCTAATATTGCAACAGTACAGACATCTGAAGGTGTTGCAGACAAAATATACTACCTTCCTGTTACCCCTTACTTTGTTGAGCAGGTTATCAAGAAGGAGCAGCCTCAGGGCATTCTGCTTGCGTTCGGTGGCCAGACTGCACTTAACTGCGGTGTTGAACTTTACCGTACCGGTATCCTTGAGAAATACAACCTTAGAGTTCTTGGTACTCCTGTCCAGGCAATTATGGATACAGAGGACCGCGAGCTTTTCAACAGGAAACTCGACGAGATTGATGTAAAGACCATCAAGAGCCACGCTGTTGAGAATCTTGAGGATGCAGTTGCAGCTGCAAAAGAGTTGGGTTACCCTGTAATCATCCGTGCAGCTTATGCACTTGGCGGTTTGGGTTCAGGTTTCTGCAACAACGAGGAAGAGCTTGTAAAACTTGCAGAGAAATCATTCACATTCTCTCCACAGGTATTGGTTGAGAAATCGCTTAAGGGCTGGAAGGAGATTGAGTTTGAGGTTGTAAGGGACAAATATGACAACTGTATCACAGTTTGTAACATGGAGAACTTCGACCCTCTTGGAATCCACACCGGTGAGAGTATCGTGGTTGCCCCTTGCCAGACACTTACAAACTCGGAGCTGCACAAGCTTAGGGATATAGCAATTAGAATCGTAAGACATATCGGTATCGTTGGTGAGTGTAACGTACAGTACGCTTTTGATACAGAGAGCGAGGATTACAGGGTAATTGAGATCAATGCCCGCTTGAGCCGTTCTTCTGCTTTGGCTTCAAAGGCTACAGGTTACCCTCTTGCTTTCGTTGCTGCAAAAATCGGTTTGGGTTACGGCCTGTTCGAGTTGAAGAACTCTGCAAACGGCACTACCCCTGCATTTATGGAGCCTTCTTGCGACTACATCGTATGTAAGATGCCACGTTGGGACTTGTCAAAATTCCAGGGCGTAAGCCGCGAGATCGGTTCATCAATGAAATCTGTAGGTGAGATCATGTCAATCGGACGTACTTTTGAGGAGGTTATCCAGAAAGGTATCCGTATGATTGGACAGGGAGCCCACGGTTTTGTTGCAAACAAGGAGATTGTTGTAAAAGATATTGAGAAGGCCCTTAACCAGCCTACAGACAACCGTATCTTCGTTATTTCAAAGGCATTCAATGCAGGTTACACTGTAGACCAGATCCACGACCTTACCAAGATTGACAAATGGTTCCTTGACAAACTGTACAACATCATCATTACAGGCAAGGAGCTTATGGCACTCAACAGCACAGAGGAGCTTGGCTATGACCTTCTTAAAAAGGCAAAACGCCAGGGATTCTCTGATTTCCAGATTGCAAGACTTGTCCTTAAGGAGCTTAACGCACAGGATTCGGATGCATCTCTATTGGAGATAAGAAAATACAGAAAGTCATTGGGTATCCTTCCTGTTGTTAAACAGATTGACACCCTTGCAGGCGAGTATCCTGCAAAGATCAACTACCTGTACCTTTCTTACAGCGGTGACAAACACGACATTGAGTTTGCCAACGACAAGAAGTCAATCATTGTGCTCGGTTCAGGTGCATACCGTATCGGAAGCTCGGTTGAGTTTGACTGGTGTAGCGTAAACGCCCTTACAACCATCCAGAAATGCGGTTGGAGAGGTGTAATGATCAACTACAACCCTGAGACCGTGTCTACAGACTACGACATGTGCGACAGATTGTACTTTGATGAGCTTACATTCGAGCGCGTACTTGATATCCACGATTTGGAGAACCCTCACGGAACAGTAGTATCTGTAGGTGGCCAGATTCCTAACAACCTTGCACTTAAACTTGATGCCAACGGTGTAAACATCCTTGGTACACAGGCAAAATATATTGACAACGCTGAGGACCGCCACAAATTCTCATCCATGTTGGATACATTGGAGATAGACCAGCCTAAATGGAAAGAGCTTTCTACAATGTCTGACGTTTATGAGTTTGTAGACAAAGTAGGTTTCCCTGTATTGGTAAGACCTTCTTATGTATTGTCGGGAGCAGCAATGAACGTATGTTCAAACAAAGTTGAGCTGGAGCAGTTCCTTAACCTTGCAGCAAATGTTTCCAAGAAACACCCTGTTGTGGTAAGTGAGTTTATCCAGAATGCCAAGGAGATTGAGTTTGATGCAGTTGCAGACAAAGGTGAGGTTATTGCATACGCAATTTCAGAGCACATTGAGTTTGCAGGTGTACACTCTGGAGATGCAACTATCCAGTTCCCTCCTCAGAAACTTTATATTGAGACAGCACGCCGTATAAAGAAGATTGCCCGCAAGATTGCACAGGCACTTCAGATTACCGGTCCGTTCAATATCCAGTTCCTTGCCAAGGACAATGCAATTAAGGTTATTGAGTGTAACCTGAGGGCTTCAAGAAGCTTCCCGTTTGTATCTAAAGTTCTTAAGATCAACTTCATTGAGCTTGCTGCAAAAGCAATGATAGGTGAGCCTTACGAGATCCCAAGCAAGAGTGCGTTTGATTTGGATTACGTAGGTATCAAGGCTTCACAGTTCTCGTTTGCACGTCTTCTCAAGGCAGACCCTGTTCTAGGTGTAGATATGGCATCTACCGGTGAGGTAGGCTGCTTGGGTGACGACACCAACGAGGCTATCCTCAAATCTATGCTTTCTGTAGGTTACAAGATTCCTCAGAAGAACATCCTTCTTTCTACAGGTGATGCAAAACAGAAGGCAGAGCTTCTTGATGCTGCAAAACTTCTTGCAGACAAGGGTTACAGCCTGTACGCTACCGGCGGTTCATGGAAATATCTTGTTGAGAACAATATCCCTGCAACCAGAGTTTACTGGCCAACTGAGCCTTCAATGGAGCCTCAGGCAATGGATATGCTAAGCAACAAGCAGATTGACATGGTAATCAACATCCCTAAGAACCTTACTCAGGAGGAGCTTGAGAACGGTTACAAGGTGAGACGTGCTTCTGTAGACTTCAATATTCCGCTAATTACAAATGCCCGCCTTGCAAGTGCATTCATCAACGCATTCTGCAATGTGCCTCTTGACAAGATCCAGATCAAGAGCTGGGATGAGTACAAATAGTATATGGATATATTAATACTTGTTATAGGATTGGCTCTCATATTATTGGGAGCCAATTATCTTGTTGACGGCGCCTCTGCCATTGCAAAGAAGGCCGGCCTATCCGATTTCATCATTGGTATGACCATTGTTGGAATAGGTACCTCCACACCTGAGATGGTGGTAAGCTTTGCCTCTGCCATAAAGGGGAATGCAGACATTGCCGTAGGAAACGTTCTGGGCTCAAACCTCTTCAATACACTAATGATATTGGGAATAACAGCCCTCTTCTACCCTATCAGGCTCACTTCAAACAATGTAAAGAAAGATATTCCCTTTTCTGTACTTGCATCGTTCGTGCTGCTTGTACTGGGATGCGCAACCTGGCTGGATGGAGCAGCAACAAATTCCATTACCAGAGTAAACGGAATCATGCTGTTGGCGTTGTTCGGAGTGTTCATGGCATACACAATCTACTCCAGCAGTTCCCAGAAAAACGATGTTATTCCCGACAATTCACAGGGAAGCACAAAGGCAACCCCTGTATGGAAGGCAACCCTTATGGTTATTGGTGGCCTTTGCGGACTTGTGTTCGGCGGTGACATGTTTGTGAACTCTGCATCTGCAATTGCCAGGTCCCTTGGAGTTTCCGACGCTGTGATTGCGGTAACCATAGTTGCCGGCGGCACCTCAATGCCCGAGTTGGCATCCTGCCTTGTTGCAGCATTCAAGAAAAATACCGACCAGGCACTTGGAAATGTGATAGGTTCCAATGTGAGCAACATTTTCCTCATCCTGGGAGGCAGTGCAACAATCCATCCTCTGGTTATGTCGGGAACAAAACCGCTTGACCTTATTACCCTTATGATTGCCTCCCTGCTGGTATTCATATTTGCCTTTACTTTCAGGAAAAAGCAGATTGACCGCATAGAGGGTGCCCTTCTTGTTTGCATCTACATAGGATTTATTGCATTGACCCTTCACGCATTGTAATGCATCTTTAATTGAAGTTTGCGACAAAATTGGCTCTGTTTGGAGCAGAATTGCACAATAAAGTGAATTCTGCAACAAAACAGGGCCTTTTTGATGCAAAGTTTTTGTACATTTGCAATTTAGTAAAACATTATACTATATAATATGATACTCAATAAACAGGTAGCCGTTTATCTTAACCTTGTACACAACAGGACCAAACAGTACATTTCAACTATTTTCCAGGAGCATGGTTTCAATATTACTCCTGAGCAGTTCCTTGTTATGGACACGCTATGGAACGAGGGAACAATGTCACAGCAACAGATTGCACACGCAATAATGAAGGACAAGAACTCGGTTGTAAAGCTGATTGACGGACTGGAGAAGAAGAATCTGGTAACCCGTGTGGCGGACAAGGTGGACCGCAGGCAAAATCTCATTGAGCTTACCCTCTACGCAAAGGAGCTTGATACTCAGATTAAAGAAGTGGCCATAAAGGCGGTTGACAAAATAATAAAAGATATCCCGCAGGATGAACTGAATACATTTATTGGGGTTTTAAATAAAATGGCCGCCAATATGAACGGGGAGACCCAAATGTCGGCACATACAGAAGAATAAAATGGGTAAACTTTACGACAAGCTCACAGAAGACTACAGAATAAAAGAGGGGCTTAAAGCCTGCATTAATTGTGGTACCTGCACCGCAATCTGCCCTGCTGCAGAGTTCTACAAATATGACCCCAGGAAAATTGTAGATACAGTGCAGAGTAAAGATGATGCGGAAATAGAGGCACTGCTCAAGAGCGAGACGATCTGGTACTGTGGAGAGTGCATGTCGTGCCTTACAAGATGCCCCAGGAAAAATGCTCCAGGGCTTGTGATTATGGCCCTGCGTAACCTCTCTATGGAACTGGGATATTTTGCAGAGAGTGAAAAGGGACGCCAGCAGTATGCACTCACAAAAATAATGAGCGAGAATATCCTCAATTACGGCTATTGTGTCTATGCCCGCACATTCAAATATGAAGACCATCCGGAGGCCGGTCCTGTTTGGGAATGGATTGAGAACAATATGGAGGAGGTATACAGACGCAACGGCGCAAATCTCGACGGCAATGGTCCTGGAGCCTTGAGAAGGATACCTAAGGAGGATCTGGATGACTTGAAAAGAATATTCGACATAACAGGGGCAACCGAAAGGATTGAAACCATAAACCGCCACTCCATGCAGAAGGCACAGGAGATGGGAATGACCCCGGAGGAGTATTTCAAGCACGTATTCAACGATACCCAAAAAGAACATCTGAACGAATAGAGACAAGCAATGATATACCAAGGAAAACAGAAAATCTGGAGCGATTACCAGAAAGAGATTCCCGACGACCATTACTTTTATGTGCGCAGCTGCATCCGTCAGAATCTCTTCCCTGCCAGTGAAAAGACATTTCTGGACATTACCCGGAACAAACTGGGTAAGGATTTCTTTGAAACTGAGCATCACACAACCTGCGGAGGGATAGCATACCACTGCGACACCATCCCCCAGGAAACATCAATGACTATAATTGCAAGGCAATTTGCCCTTATGCAAAAGTATGGTTATGAGAACTATGTCTGCTCTTGTATTACCTCATTCGGCCTATATACTGAAACCCTTGAAACCTGGAGGGAATTCCCAGAGCTGGAGGCAAGGATAAAGGAGAACCTCTGGAAAACCTGCAAACTGGAATTTGCAAAGCCAAAATATCTGG
Organism: Bacteroidales bacterium; assembly: GCA_017380095.1. Taxonomy (GTDB): domain Bacteria; phylum Bacteroidota; class Bacteroidia; order Bacteroidales; family UBA932; genus Egerieousia. The sequence goes on along the minus strand of JAFOER010000142.1, from coordinate 10,238 downwards.
CCCACGCCAGTGACATCATATACAAATACCGTAACCTTATAGCGGCACAGGCAAAATACAAACTCATAAACAGACATACGGGCAAACCGCTCAGGGTTGTAGAGCATATAGGCTGCCATTACGGAAAGATGTTCCCGAGCAAAAGTGTAGGTGGTGCCGAATACCCGTACGTTCTTGCAGGAATGATAGAGGCCTGGGGCGGTGAAGTCATAGACTATCCTGAGAGAAGGCACTGCTGCGGCTACGGCTTCCGCCAATACCACATAAGGAGCAACCGCGGCTACTCATTGGCCAACACCTACAAGAAATTTGAAAGTATGGAGCCGTACAAACCCGACATGATAATCACAAACTGCCCGGGTTGCCCATACTTCCTGGACCGCTGGCAATACGTAATATCCGAAATGGAGGGGAAAACTTACGGCGAAAACGGCCACGGAATACCTGTCTTCACCTACGAGGAAGTTGCAGGCCTTGTTATGGGCTACAACCCTTGGGACCTCGGTCTCCAGATGCACCAGATAGGCCCGGAACCCGTACTTGACAAGATTGGAATACCGTACGATCCACAGGCTAAATACCTATTATGACGACGTCTTCTTGTACAAAATACTGATTATCAATAGTTATGAAAAATATAGTTGTTATTGGAGGGGGGCCGGCAGGGCTGGAGGCTAGTGCCCAGCTGCACAGATTGGGCTATAATGTAATATTGGTGGAGAAATCTCCGCAGCTTGGCGGTCATCTTGCAAAGTGGGACAGGCTGTTCCCGTCAGGAATTCCCGCTAAGGATGTGCTGGAGAAAATGGTATCGCAGATAAACGGAGTAAAATATTTTCTGGAAGCCAATGTACAGAGCATAAACCTCCTTCATAAATCATACAATGTAATTCTCAACAACGGCATTACCGTTCTTGCGGATGCCGTACTGTTTACTACCGGTTTTGACCTTTTCCCCGCCCAGAAGAAGGAAGAGTACGGATACGGGATATATGAGAAGGTGATTACAAATGCAGACCTTGAAAACTGGTTCAAAACCAAAAAGGACAACAGGGTAACTGAAAACCCCAAAAGGATAGGTTTTGTACACTGCGTAGGAAGCCGTGACGAGAAGGCCGGCAACCGTTACTGTTCAAAAGTATGCTGTGCCACAGCCGTAAAACAGGCGTGCGAGATAAAGCAGGAGTTCCCGGATGTAGAGGTATTCTGTTTCTATATGGACTTGAGGATGTTCGGCCGCGGATACGAGGATATGTACCTTTCTGCGCAAAAGGACTACGGGGTTAGATTCATCCGAGGAAGAGTGTCAGAAGTTGCAGAGAATATCAATAAAGAACTGATTGTCAAAGCAGAAGACACTCTAAGCGGCAAACCCATAAAAGTAACATTGGATCTCCTTGTACTTATGTCGGGAATGCAGAATTGCTCAGAAGGGACAAAAGTTGCCCACCAGCTGGGAATTGCAAATGCAGGAAATGACGGCTTCTTTGAAACCAAGGATGCAATCTACTCCCAGCAGCACAGTACCAGGGAGGGAATCTTCTTTGCAGGGGCATGCACTGGTCCAAAGACTCTTCCCGACAGTCTGAGTGAAGCACGTGCCGCCGCCATTGAAATACACAACTACGTAAAAGGAATCAGATAACTCCGGCAAAAAAATACTTATATGGTAAAATTTGGATTTGCACTCAACCCAAGTTCAAGGATAGACCTGGACAAGACAGACAGGGAGAAATTTGCCCAACTGGTTGAACTGGAGCCGGACGTACTCAAATGTATGGCCTGCGGCAGCTGCACTGCAAGCTGCACAGCCGGCAAATTCACCCCTACAAGTGTACGGAGTGCAATCCTGGAGATACAGAACGGAAGATGGCAACAGGCACTGGATATGCTTAAAGGGTGCCTTCTCTGCGGCAAATGCACAATGGTATGCCCAAGGGCAATAAACACCCGCCACCTTATTCTGGCAATAAATGAAGTATACCAAAGCGGAAAATAAACCAAACAAAAGAAACCAAGATGAGAGAAAGAATATTGGGAGGATATGATGATTTTGTACTGCCGTTCATGACCGGAATGGCATTCATCCTCATATATCTTTTCATAGGGCTTATAAGGATATTCAGACACATGCCTGCCCAGGACAGGACCAGGTTCTTCAAGTCTCTTCTGAGCCCCTCCATAATGCTTAAGAATGCAAAGGACATTGTAAACGACTGTCTGCTGCATGTAAAGATATTCAAACGGAACATTCTGCTGGGCTACATGCACGCCAGTATAGCCTTGGGATGGTTCATGCTAATAGTAATAGGCCATATAGAGGTGGCTCTGTACGTACCCCAAAGGAACGGAATACTCTACTACCCCGTATTCTTCAGATACTTTGTAAAACAGGAAGGTGCCCTAACCCTAAAAGGCTCATTCTTCTTCTTCCTGATGGATTTTTTCCTCCTCATTGTACTCAGCGGAATAGGCCTTGCCATATACAAGAGATTTCGCTCAAGGGCACTGGGTATGCGCAGGACCACAAGACCTTGCCTCGCCGACAGGATAGCCCTTGCCTGCCTATGGAGCATCTTCCCTCTGAGACTGCTTGCAGAGAGCTTTACAGCCGGAATTGCCGGAGGCAGCTTCCTTACCAAGCCCATGCACTGGCTGTTTTCAAACTTCCTGAGCAATGACTTGCACATCCTCCCTACATGGTGGGCATACTCAATTGCCCTTGGAGTATTCTTTCTGGCACTCCCCTTCAGCAGATACATGCATATCCCAACTGAGGCATTCCTTATAATGCTCAGAAACGCAGGAATAAAGGCATCGCATCCACGCAAAGGATTTGCAGAGGCTGAGATCTACTCATGTTCAAGCTGCGGACTCTGCATTGATGCCTGCCCTATGAATGTAAACAAGAGAAACCTCAAGTACTCCTCTGTATACATGATAAGGTTCCTCAGAAGACGAAACGAAAAGAAAACCAAGGCCATAGCAGACAAATGCCTGATGTGTGGCAAATGTGTGGCCGTATGCCCGGTTGGTGTAGAGTCCTGCAACCTCAAGAGGGCCCACAGGGCAACCCGCTACAACACCCTTCAATACAATTACAGCTATCTTGGCAATGGAAGCCACCCAGCACATGCACATGCAGATACACAGGATACTCCCGATATCCTCTACTTTGCAGGATGCATGACCCACCTCACCCCATCCATTATAAAAAGTATGGAGGAGATCTTCAAATTGTCGGGAAGCAAATATGTCTTTGCAGACAAAGATGGTGGAGTATGTTGTGGAAGGCCTCTGCTTCTTGCCGGAAAAGAAGATGCCGCAAGGGAGGTAATTGCAAGAAACTCACAGCTCATACAGACAAGCGGATGCAGCAAGGTGGTCCTCTCCTGCCCTATATGCCTTAAAGTCCTTAAAGAGGAATACAAGCTGCAGGGAATTGAACTGCTGCACCATACCCAATTCATAAACAGCCTTATAAAAGAGGGCAAGATTAAAGTTAAGGATGGTGGGGAAAGCCTGGTATACCACAATCCGTGCGAGCTTGGCCGCGGATGCGGAATATATAAGGAGCCACAGGAGATCCTGCAGCAGGTTGGAGAGCTCCGCAAAGGGGAATATGAGGGAAAAGAGAGCATCTGTTGCGGAGGAAGTCTTGGAAGCCTTACCCTCAGCTACGAGGAGCGCGGCAAGATAACCCAAGGCTCGCTCAACGCCCTTACCGGCTGCAATCCCCACAAAATTATAACGGCCTGTCCGCTATGCCTTAAGACATTTGCAGAAAAGAGTCCTGTTCCGGTGATGGATATAGCTCAAATTGTAAAAGAAAACATTTATACCAATACATATGAAACCTACAGCTTATAAACTTGAGAACTGTGCTACAGGATGCCAGTTTGAAGAAAGTGGATGGATCCTTTCAGACCCAAATCATAACGAACCCGCACTTATAAGAGCCATTTATGAGAAAAGACAGATAGAATTCAATGATGATTCCTGGGGAATATACAAGTTTGCAGACTGGATGCCCGTTTCAAGGGTACTAGAGGGGTCTTGCGCTCCAATAACATACAAAAGTGAGGCTCTAGCAGCAGAATTGGGATTGGAGAACCTGTATATCACTTTCAGTGGTTGGTGGCCACAGAGGGGAGCAACCATGCCAACCTGCTCATTTAAGGAAACTGAAGCATACTCTGTGTGTGCAAGGCTGCCGGAAGGGCTCAACCGTACCCTTGTAGTGGCATCTGCGGGAAATACGGCAAGAGCGTTTGCCCATGTATGTTCACAGAACAATATTCCTGTAGTAATTGCAATCCCGCAGGACAATCTTGATGCATTATGGTTCAGGGAGCCACTGAACCCATGCGTAAAAATAATATGTACTCCAACTGGAACAGACTACTATGACACCATTGTTCTTGCCTCAAAACTCAACGGCAATCCAAGATACATTGAAGAAGGAGGAGCAAAGAATATAGCCCGAAGAGACGGAATGGGGACAACTGTCCTTTCAGCCGCCCAGGCAATAGGACGTATTCCCGACAGCTATTTCCAGGCTGTAGGAAGCGGCACCGGTGCAATTGCAGCCTATGAGGCAAACTTGAGACTGTTAAAGGACGGAAGATTTGGAAACCACATTATGAAGTTGTTCCCTTCCCAGAATATCCCTTTCACTCCACTATACGATGCATATAAGGCGGGCAGCAGAGCCCTACTCCCTTCTGATGAGGAGCAGGCAAGAAAGAAGGCTCTGGCAATTACGGCAAAAGTGCTCTCCAACCGAAGGCCTCCTTACAGTATTGCAGGAGGACTGTTTGATGTGCTAAATGCCTCTAATGGAGAGATGCTGGTTGCAACAAATGATGAACTGTCCCAGGCTTGTGACATGTTTGAGCAGCTTGAGGGGATTGACATACACCCTGCTGCTGGAGTTGCAGTTGCAAGTCTGATTGAAGCTGTAGAAAAGAAGAAAATAAGAAAGGATGAAACTGTGATGCTTAACATTACAGGAGGTGGAGAAAAATCATATAAAAACAATCATGAATGGTACAGTGTTGAACCAAATCTTATAATGGATGCTTCAACCCCTGCAGAAGAGGTTATTGCAGCTGTAGACCAACTGTAATTTTTTTTGCAAACACGGCAATTTAGAGTACTTTTGCAGCCAATTTCAAAAAAGGCATGCAAAAGTATAATAAATTGGTTTACACAACAGTCATTATTCTTATAGTGGCTCTGTTGTTATTGGATTATATACCTGCAATGAAGCCCGTCACTGCTTTTGTAACACCGGCAGTAATACTTCTTGCGGGAATAGTGTTTGCATTGGTATTTGGTCAGCCATACCCTAAATTCAACAAGACAGCATCAAAGAAACTGCTGCAGTATTCTGTTGTGGGGCTTGGCTTTGGAATGAACCTGCACCAGTCACTTGCATCAGGAAAAGATGGTATGACTTTTACCATCATTTCTGTTGTGGGTACAATGGTAATTGGTATGCTTGTAGGCTACAAGTTCCTTAAAGTTGACAAGACAACTTCATACCTGATAAGCTCAGGAACTGCAATCTGCGGAGGTAGTGCCATAGCTGCAGTAGGACCTGTAGTAAAAGCCAAGGATGAACAGATGTCTGTTGCCCTTGCAACAATTTTTGTTCTTAATGCAATTGCACTGTTTGTTTTTCCTATACTTGGGGAGTGGCTCGACCTTACCCAACAGCAGTTTGGAACATGGGCTGCCATTGCAATCCACGACACCAGTTCTGTAGTAGGAGCCGGTGCCGCATACGGCCAGGAAGCTCTGCAGACAGCTACAACAATCAAGCTTACAAGAGCTCTATGGATTATTCCATTGGCACTTGCCACTTCTGCCATTTTCAAGAATGGAGAACAGAAGATATCCATTCCTTGGTTTATCCTGTTCTTTATCCTTGCAATAGTGGCAAATACATATTTGCTAGACAATATGCCTATGGTTGGCAAAATCATTTCAGGCATTGCCCGCAAATCTCTTATCCTTACAATGTTTTTCATTGGAGCATCGCTCACCAAAAAGACTCTGCAGTCAGTTGGACTTAAACCTATGCTGCAGGGAGTAATGCTTTGGATAATCATTAGCATAGGTTCATTACTTTACATCCTTTACTGCTAACACTTAACCGTTAACTAACTTTATAACTATAAACAAAAAATGAAATTCAAACTTTCTGAAGTATTCCAGCCAAAGCTGTTTGAGCTGTTCAAGAAAGGGAACTACAACAAGCAGACATTCACTGCCGACCTTATTGCGGGTGTAATTGTAGGTATCATCGCCCTTCCTCTTGCAATTGCCTTCGGTATTGCCAGTGGAGTATCTCCACAACAGGGACTCATCACTGCCGTAGTAGCAGGTTTCCTTGTATCGTTCTTTGGCGGTTCGCACTTCCTCATTGGAGGACCTACAGGTGCATTTATCGTAATTGTGTACGGAATTGTGGCACAATACGGCATCTCCGGACTGATAGTAGCCACAGTGCTGGCAGGCATCATCCTGGTACTTATGGGTGCCTTCAAATTGGGAAGCATCATCAAATTCATCCCTTACCCTATTGTAGTGGGATTCACCAGCGGTATTGCTGTAGTAATCTTCTCAACACAGGTAAAAGACTTCCTTGGCCTCACAATTGAGAACCTTCCAAGCGAGTTCATACCACAGTGGGGAGCATATTTCACCCATCTTGCAACATTCAGGTTGCATGAGTTCCTTTTGAGCCTCGGATGTCTCCTTGTAATCATCTTCTGGCCTAAAGTAACCAACAAGGTACCGGGATCACTCATTGCAATCATCCTTGGAACAGCAGCATCTATCCTCCTTACAAAATTTGGAGTGGCAGAATTCGCAACCATTGGAAGCAAGTTCCCTGAGCTTGCAAACGGCATAGAGGTACCAAAACCTGTAGTACCGCACATCACTTGGGACACAGTACAGAACATGTTCCAGCCTGCATTCACAATTGCCCTCCTTTGTGCAATTGAGTCATTGCTTGCAGCAATGGTAGCAGACGGTGTAACAGGCAAAAGACACAACTCAAATACCGAGCTTATTGGCCAGGGTATAGCAAACATCATCACCCCATTCTTTGGCGGTATCCCTGCAACTGGAGCATTGGCAAGAACAATGGCAAACATCAACAACGGCGGAAAATCACCTGTAGCAGGTCTTGTACACGCAGTAGTGCTGTTGCTTATCTTCCTGTTCCTTATGCCATACGCAGTATATATCCCGCTTGGATGCCTTGCAGCAATCCTTGTAATGGTAGCATACAACATGAGTGAATGGAGAACCTTCAAATACTTGTTGAAAGGAAACAAGACAGACGTATCAGTACTGCTCATCACCTTCTTCCTAACTGTAATAATTGACCTTACAGTAGCAATTGAGGTAGGCCTTGTACTTGCAATCATCCTGTTTGTAAAACGTATTTCAGAAACCTCTACAATCAGAGTACTCGAAGGCGACACAGTACCTGGCACCGAGAACGACGAGAAAGCAATGCTCGCAGACACTGAGCACCTCGACGTTGCACCGGAGGTAGAGATCTACGAAATAGACGGACCATTCTTCTTTGGACTTGCAAGCAAACTCGACGAGATAGACCACGGAATGCGCAAACAGAACCTTAAAGTACGCATCATCCGTATGAGAAAAGTACCGTTCATGGACTCAACAGGACTGAACAACTTGCGCAGCTTGTGGAAACGCTCAAAGAAAGACGGCGTACAGATCATCCTCAGTGGCGTAAACGACAATGTCCTTGCATACCTTAACAAAGTAGGCTTTGCACAGGAACTCGGCAAAGAATACATCTTCCCTCACATCATCCCTGCCGTAGCCAAGGCAAACGAATTGAGCGGAAAATAAATTCCACACCACTATACATAAAAACCACTGCCCTACCCCGGACAGTGGTTTTTTGTTGCACTTGCGTCTGCCAGTTTAGTGCCCAAAAGAGACGCTATAGCATATACTCAACCAAATCTATGGTATAAGCCAATTTGTCTATATTAAGGCTGCGGGCTGTAGCATCAACAAGATTTTTATATGTACCACCGGCACGGTACAACTCAAGAGAAGGCCCATACTGGTCTACCCTACCCTCATTCATTGCATAAATCATATCACTATTAATGATTTGAGAAATATTATGTGAAATGAAAATAACGGTCCTGTTTTCTTTAATGGCATCAATACTGTCCTTAATCTGCTCAGTGGCAACTGCATCCAAAGAAGCAGTAGGCTCATCAAGAAAGATTATTGGAGGATTCTTCAAAAACATTCTGGCAATGGCAATCCTCTGCTTTTGTCCTCCCGACAATCTTTGGGCCATTGAATCAAACCCGTCAGGCAACTGCATTACCTGATCATAAAGGAATGCTTTTTTTGCAGCCTCAATAACCTGCTCATCAGTAGCATCCGGATTGCCATAACGGATATTATCTGCAATAGTACCATTAAAAATATGATTCTCCTGAAACACAATACCAATGTTTTCACGCAAAAACCTGGTATCATATTCACGTAAATCAACACCATCCAGCTTAATGGTGCCGCTATCGGGCTCAAACAGCTTGACAAGCAAATTGATGATTGAAGTTTTGCCGGCACCCGAAAGTCCAACCAACGCAGTTGTCTTGCCACTTTCAATGCGTATATCAATATTATCCAGAGCCTTTGCCCCATAAGGATAAGTAAAACTTACTCCCGACAGCTCAAAATTACCTTCAACCTTCTCTGGTCTGTAATTGCCGGAAGGTTCAAATTCATCTTTGGCATCCAGAATCTCAAAAAAGCCCTCCGCATAAATAAGTGCGTCGTTCATCTGGTCAAAAATACGCTGCAACTGGGAAATGGGAGCAGTAATATTGGAAAACAACATAATATTGAACATTATCTTACCTATTGTCATTCCCGGATAATCAATAAGGATCAGATAAGTGGTAAGAATAATGATAAGCACAGTACCAATTTGTTTCACAAAACTTTTGGCACCACCAAAAAAGAACGAAGTCTTGCGTATATTCAGCTGTATCTCATTAAACTTAGTCTGAAGCTGCCAATGCTTCCGGCTCTCAAAAGGCTCCCTGTTATAAGATTTAATAACATTAAGATCCTGTATCATACCAACCAGTCCCTGATTCTTGCTCTCATGATTCTTACGCATATCCCTGCGTGTTCCCTGCAATTTCCTCACCTGCACCTTTGTAATCCACACATACACCGGCACTATGCACAAAGCCAGCAATCCAACATAGAAATTGGCAACAAACATAAGGACAAGGGCCAGCACCGCACTCATAAACAGCGGCAACATATCAATAAAAAAGTTCTGTATAGTAAAAGAAAGATTTGAAACCCCCTGGTCTACACGAGTCTGAATCTTGCCGGTTTCATTATTTGGATTCAAAAAGAAAGATTTTCTAAAACGCAACAAATGATCAACGGCAGCCTGCGACAAATCCCTTGAAACATCAATACGTATTTTCATTCCAAAATAATGCTGATGATACGTAATTAAAGACCACAGAACCTCCTTAACCAACAAAACAGCCGAGATAATACCAAGAATAAGTGCAATCCTATGCCAGCTTACTGACTCCCCAATAACATGATTGCTTATGGCATCCACAGTACCGTCAAGCACAATTGCATTAATCTGGGCAATAAAAGCACCAATAACTGTCAACACCATAGTTGCCGCAATCTTCCACGCATACGGCTTAATATATGGCAACGTTTTCTTTACAAGAACAACAAGTTTCATAACACAAAAAAAATTTGCGCAAAGGTAAGGCATTTGCGTAAAAGATATTGCCCCGCATGACGCAAAATTCTTGAATTCGTGTGAGCCTGCTGATTTATGTAAAATCCATCATTAAAAACAACTCCCAGGTATGCTGTCTTGCGGCTCAAGACAGGAGCTTATTAAAAGATAATTATAGTTGAACAAGAAATAAACACTTTTTCGGGATCTTCCCGATGAATACTTGAGCTGGCAGCCCATTAAGGTTGCCCGTTTGATTATATTATCCTTAAAGATTGAAACTTATAAATGTCAACCTTTTAAATCAAGTTTATGTTAATCATCCATTTTAATATTACCGATGACAGGGACAATATGTATCAAGAAGCGTTGGTTGAATTTATCATAGTCGCTTTTCTGTATGTTTTGGCCTGCTACATATTCAGAACTCTGCTTT
>JAFOER010000141.1 GCA_017380095.1 Bacteroidales bacterium | reverse complement strand
GTAATGGTGGCCCTCATTATGGCAATATTCTTTAAGGAGAAAGTCTCCCTGCAGACCTGGCTCTGCATTGCAATGGCCCTTGCCGGAATAGGCCTGCTCTACAAGGCTCCGGACGGGGTTACACTCAGTACTGCGGGAATTTTGCTGGTGCTGGGGTCGGCATTGGCCTATACGCTGTATATCATAACAATAAACAAGACAATACTTAAGGATGTGCCGTCGGTGAAGGTTACGTTCTATGTGATTTTACTGGGATTCCTGATATTTGGGGCAATGGTGCTCTTTGGAGACGGGCTGCAGACCCCTACAAAATGGTGGCTGTGGCTGGACATTTTTGCATTTGCGCTGTTCCCTACAGTAATATCAATGTATTGTGCCACCAAGGCAATCACATATATAGGCTCTACGGCTACGGCAATCCTTGGGGCGCTGGAGCCGGTTACAGCGGTGTTCTTCGGGCTTGCGCTGTTTGGAGAGACCCTTACTGCGCGTGGCGTGGCAGGATTGGTGCTCATAATTGTTTCAGTAACATTTGTTGTTGGCGGAGGGAGCATTTCCGCCCCTCTTGTGCGAATAAAAAAACTCTTCCCTAAACTCAAGAAATGATGGATTACAGGATTTTTACACCCAAAGACAGAATGGAGCAGCTCATTACAACCAATTACAGGCTGCTCAACATGCTCAGCAGATTTGGAATCTCCCTGGGAGTGGCAGACAGGAGCATAGAGGAGGTATGCCGCCTCAACGGTGTGGACTGCAGCACTTTCCTGGCAGTTGTAAATCTTTTCAATAATCCCGACAATCCTCAGGAGGATGTGGAGTTTTCTACCGAGGAACTCATCTCGTACCTGCAGAAATCCCATACCTACTATATAGATTACCGTCTTCCGGCAATCCGCACAGAGCTGGAGAAGGCTACCCAGAGCGGGGGAAAGCAGATGCAGTACCTTATCCTCAATTATTTTGACGATTATGCGGCAGAGGTTGCCCGTCATATGAACCAGGAGAATGAGGAGGTATTCCCTTATGTGCAGAAACTGCTTGTTGCGTACAGGATGGGGGAGAATTTGTCGGGAGGAAAAAATCCGCACATTTTCAGTGAACAGCACAATTCAATTGATGTGAGGCTGGGGGAGCTTATAGACATTATTGTAAAGTATTACCCCGGTGGTGCCACAAACGAGCTGAATACTGTGCTGTACGACATTTTTGTGTGCCAGCAGGATCTTGAAAGCCATAACCTCATTGAGGATGTGCTTCTTGTGCCTCAGGTGAAAAAGATGGAGGAGGCGCTGCAGAAGAAATCCGAAAAGAGGGTAGAGGACGATACCTTGAGCGAGAGGGAGCGGGATGTGCTTGTGCATATAGTTCGCGGCCTTACAAACAAGGAGATTGCGGCTAAAATGTTTCTCTCCGTACATACCGTAAATACACACAGGAAGAATATAATGAACAAGCTCAAGATCCACAGCCCTGCGGGCCTTACAATCTATGCCATTGTCAACAAGCTTGTGGAAATAGAGGATCTGGATATCCAGTAATCAATTGTACAGGATCCAGCAGAACGCCATTGCCAGAAGGATTGCCGTGGCAAGAGGGGCAAACCATATTCCCCTTATCCTGTTCTGGTTGGGGCGGGTGTTGCATATGCCCATTTTGAGGGCATCGTTGCGGCATTCCCTCACGCACTCCCCGCAGAGGTTGCAGTCTATGTCCACAACCCTTTTCACGCTTTTTATATCCACTGCAAAGGGGCAGGCCTTTGAGCATTTGCCGCATCCGGTACATTTGTGTACATCCCTGTGCACGTGCAGCATGGAGAGGTTATACTCTGCTTTCTTGAAGTAAATTTCCAGAAGGTATCCACCAATGGCGGCAACCGCAACAAACGGGAACCGTATCCCAGTGCCTGCCGTGATTGCGTTTATGGCCAGTACGGCCAAAATGAAAACGGTAAACCTTATTATGTTGCTTGTGGCATTTGCAAAACAGAGGTATTTGCAGAAGAACATGTTGTCAAAAATTCCTCCCGCAATGATTGCAGTCACTATTATGGCAATCAGGAGAGTACCGGACATGTCCGGTACATCCGGCAGGAATAATGCAGCAAGAAAGATATATTTTAAAGAACGGAGGAGATTGCGGGGAAGAGACCATCTTCCAATTTCCCATTTCTCTCCAATCCATTTCCTTTTAAGCTTGAATACTGTTTCAGACAATAGCCCAAAAGGGCAGAGATGGCTGCAGAAAAGTTTCCCGAAAAGGAAATTTGCCGCAAAAATCAGCCATACAAAAAGATAGGAGACCCAATGCATCCCTTTGAGAAGGTCTGTAAAGATATAGAGCAACGGCATCCCAATAAGAAATGCCAGCTGCATTGCCATTCTCAGTTTGTCCAGCGGATGTCTCTTCATAACGGAAGGGTTTACTACAAAGTTATAAAATTTATATCTTTGCGCCATGAAATTTTTCGACAACCATAATCACAGTACCTTTTCTCCCGACAGCCATTCAACTGTTGAGGCAGCAGTAAGGAGGGCGATGGAACTTGGCCTCGCCGGCATTGCCATTACAGACCATCACGATATAGATGCCCCGTCACGCGACCAGGAGTTCTCCTTTGATCCTGCAGCGCAGCAGGCTGAGATAGACAGGGTGGTTATGGAACTTGCCCCGGATATGCAAAGGAGCGGCTTTCAGGTGATGAAGGGAATTGAGGTAGGCCTGCAGCCCGCAAGCATGGAGAAGATAAAGAAGTTCACCTCTGCATATAATTTTGATACAGTGATTGCCTCACTCCATTTTATAGACGGTACAGACCCTTACATGGGAACCTATTATGGAGACAAGGACCATTTTGCAGCCTACAGCCATGCCCTTGAGGTGATGTACAACATGATAACAGATTACAGGGATTTTGATATCCTGGGGCACTACGATTACGTGGCCCGCTACTCGCCATACCCTGAGGGGTGCAGGGACATTACCCTTGCCAAATTCGGCGACTGGCTGGAACCTATCCTCAAATTCCTGGCCCACGAGGGCAAGACCTTTGAGCTTAACACAAAGACATACCATAACCACAAGGGGTACATACCGCAGCTTGATACTGCCATTTTGAGCCGTTTCCGTGAGTTTGGCGGCGAGGCACTGAGCCTCGGCTCAGATTCCCACAACACAGACCGCATTGGGGATTCCTTTGAAAAATATGCCCATATAGCAAAACAATGCGGCTTCCGCTACCTCGTTTACTTCAAGGAGAGGAAACCGCAGTATTATAAAATAGAGTTATAGTGCATTTATCCTCACAACTGCATTGCTGTAAAACGGTGTGGGGTATTGTACAATTTCCTTTCCGTCGGGAAAACGGAATGTCCGTTTCATCTGCTGTACAATGGTGTTGCTCTGTGGCATAAAGATGATGCAGATGGGGATGCTGTTATAGATTGCCCCACCTGCTGCAGTTGCCCCTGCGGGATCCCAGTCTGCATCAACGGTGAGAAGACCGGCAGATGAGAGGTGGACTTTTGAACAGGTGTATCTTTTCCCCTCTTCTGTAAGGAGCGGATTCTCCAGTTCTGCATTGAAAGCTTCTTCCACGGATTTTGCATTGAGAGGATGGAATGCGTTGGTTGCACTTCCTCTTGTCCATTCAAAAATGTTGAATTCTGCTGGAGCATCTGCCTGGTACCCCAATTGAAGAGTGTCTCCGGGAGAAATGTCTATTGTGTCCGGTATGGTTACTTTGTTTTCCTTCTCGTAGAAAGGGATTGTGAATTTGTTTTCCACCCGTTGCCTCAGAATGATTTCTATCCGGTAACGGCGGAGTTTCCCCAGGTCACGCCACCAGATTGTAGCCGGTTTGCCGTCAATTTCCACAGATGTCTTGTCATAGCTCCTGTTCACATAGTTGTGGAAATGAACCGGTGCAACCTCCGTAACTTTCTTCCCGACAATTTCATTAAAGCTGTTCCCTGTAAATGAGAGATAGTGATTGAGGGGTGCTGCATTGCTCCCTCCAAGAATGTAGATGGAATCACCGGTATAATTGAAAGAGTACACATCCCTGTAAAAATTTATTGCATCAATTACAGGAGGGACGGCATCCTCCGGTTCATACCCTATAATTTCAAACTTTCGCAACCCCTCTTCCTGAAGGAGTAAGGTATCCGATGCGCTCCCCTGCAATGATATCCTTTGCAGATTGCCGTCGAGTGATACAAGAAGCGCTCCTGCAGGGACGCTCTCCAGTGAGTCTTTGTCGGGAACAGCAGGGGAATCCGGCAGAACGGTCCCCTTCCCGCAGGAGGCAAACAATGCCCCAACCAGTACAAAAATGAAAAAACCTCTTCCCATGGCATTTTTTTGCTGCAAATTAGGGAAGAGGTGTAACTTTTGCCGTAAACAGGGTAAATTTCTACCTTACAGGGTGTGGATTTTTGCTGTTTTTGTCATTTTTTCTTCTTTTTCAGATCCTCCTTGAGGTAATATTTGCCATCCTTGCCCTTCTTGTACTCCTTTCCTTTACCCATATGTTTGAGGTATCTGATATACTGCTGCTCATCGAGGTACGGCTTGAGGGCATTGCAGATTTTCTGTATCCACTTCTCGCTTACCGCCTTGTATGTATTGTAATCCTGGCTGCCCCTCTCCTTGAGCCCCTCCACCTCTTCGTACATAAGTACAAAATCGTGTCTGAGGATAGAGTCTACATAAAACATCTGGGTACCTGAGAGCTTGAGCTCCTTGCCCAGCTTCTCCACCTCTTCAATGGCCATCTCTTCTGGTGATTTCTCAGGCTGCTCCTGGGCGTATGCATTGTTGAAGCCCAAAAGTGCGGCTATTGTAAGGAAACAAAATAGAACGTGTTTCATAATTTCGTGGTTTTAACTATATTTACACCGCTAAGATAGTAAAAACAGATAAAACAATGTATAATGAAACTATTTTTTAAACCCTTATTGGTTCTTGCAGCACTACTCGTTTCTGTAAATGTCTCGGAAGCCTGCAGCAACCTTCTTATAACCAAGGGAGCCAGCAAGGACGGCTCTGTAATGGTAACATACTCGGCAGACTCCCATGTCCTATATGGAGAACTTTACTTTACCCCTGCGGGTGTATTCCCAAAAGGGAGCAAGCTTAAGGTGTTTGAGTGGGATGGCGGACATTTCCTTGGAGAGATAGCACAGGTTCCCCGCACATATTCCACAATGGGAAACATGAACGAGCACCAGCTCATAATTACCGAGACCACTTTTGGCGGACGTGAGGAACTTGTGGACAGGACAGGTATCATAGATTACGGTTCGCTTATCTACATTACCCTCCAGCGTGCAAAAACTGCACGTGAGGCCATAAAAGTTATGACAGACCTTGTGGCTGAGTACGGCTACTGCTCCGGCGGCGAGTCTTTCTCCATTGCAGACAAGGATGAGGTATGGATTATGGAGATGGTAGGAAAAGGAACCAAACTCAATGCAAAAGGGGAAAATGAGAACAAGGGTGCAGTATGGGTGGCAATCCGTATTCCCGACGGTTATGTATCTGCCCATGCAAACCATTCCCGCATAGACAAAATTCCTTTCACAGACACAGAGAACTGCATATGGGCAAAGGATGTGGTATCATTTGCAAGGGAGGCCGGTTTGTACGAAGGTACAGATGAGGAGTTCAGCTTCTGCGACACCTATGCACCTGCAGATTTCAGCGCTTTGCGTGCATGCGAGGCAAGGGTTTGGGCAGCATTCAATATCCTTGGCGGCGGCATGATAGGTGACAAGCCTGCAATGGATTACTTCGACTACGCAAACGGCGACAACCCAGAGAACAAGATGCCCCTATATATCAAACCTGCACACAAGGTTACAGTTAAGGAGGTAGCTGATGTGATGAGGGACCATTATGAGAATACTCCTCTTGACATGAGAAAAGATATAGGTGCAGGGGGATTTGAGCTCCCTTACCGCTGGCGTCCGTCTTCATTTGAGGTAGACAGCGTAAGATATACCAACGAGCGTGCAATTGCTACCCAGCAGACAGGCTTCTGGATTTTGGGCCAGGCCCGCAACTGGTTGCCTGATGAAATTGGCGGAATCCTGTGGTTTGGAGTGGATGATGCGGCAACCTCTTGCCTTACCCCTATCTATTCAAGCGGTTTGAGGGCCCCTAAATGCTTTGAGAAAGGTAACGGGCATATGACACAATACTCACCAACATCTGCATTCTGGCTATTCAACAGAGTGGCACAGTTTGCATACTTGAGATATAACCTTCTTGCCCCTGAAATTCAGAAAGCGGCAGCGGAGCACGAGCTTGGAGCAATGAAGATCATACCTACAGTAGATGAAGAGGCTTTGAGAATCTACAGGACCAAACCGGGCGAGGTGAAGGAGTATCTTACAGCCTGGAGCGAGAAATTTGCCGACCGCATGTTCAGGAAGTGGAAAGAGCTTGACGAGTACCTTCTTGTAAAATACATTGACGGCAACGTAAAACGCCAGAATCAGGACGGCACATTCAAGGATAACGGTGCAGGCAAGAATATCCCTGCCAACCCAATACAGCCCGGCTACAGCGAGCACTGGAAACGCAAGGTTGTTGAGGATGCGGGCGACAGGCTTATGGTAAGGCCTTTGGAGCAATAAAAAAATGAGGAGAATTCACGTTCTCCTCATTTTTTTATTGTATCAGCAGGATTTTACAATCCGAATACCTCTTTTACTTTCTCTACTGAGTCAAGTTTCTCCCATCCGAAGAACTGTACCTCTTTCTTAACCCACTGGCCGTTTACCCTTACATCAACTTCTTTGGTGTAAGGAGCCCTTCCAAAGTGGCCGTATGCTGCGGTCTCCTCAAAAATAGGGTTCTTCAACTGGAATTTCTCAATGATTTTTGCAGGACGCAAGTCAAACATCTCGCCAATCTTGCGGGCAATCTCACCGTCAGTAACACCGTTCAAAAGGCAGGTACCACGGGTGTTCACAAAGATACTTACAGGTTTTGCAACGCCAATTGCGTATGCAAGCTGTACAAGAATCTCCTTTGCAACACCTGCTGCAACAAGGTTCTTTGCAATGTAGCGTGCTGCGTATGCTGCAGAGCGGTCTACCTTGCTTGAGTCCTTGCCTGAGAATGCTCCACCGCCGTGTGCACCCCTTCCACCGTAGGTATCTACGATAATCTTGCGGCCGGTAAGACCTGTATCACCGTGAGGACCTCCAATTACAAATTTTCCTGTAGGGTTCACGTGAAGGATATAGTCATCCTTGAACAGCGCTGCAGTATGCTGAGGAAGTTTTTTCAGCATTCTTGGGATAAGGATGTTCTTCACATCGCTCTTTATGCGCTGCTGCATTGCTATATCTGTGTCAAACTCATCGTGCTGGGTAGAAAGCACAATGGTATGGATTCTTACAGGCTCATCATTATCATTGTACTCAATTGTGAACTGCGATTTTGCATCAGGCCTCAAATAAGGCATAAGGGTGGTGTTCTTCCTAATGTCGGCCAACTCGGTAAGAGCCAGGTGTGAAAGGTAGATAGCTAAAGGCATATACTCCTCGGTATCGGTACATGCATATCCGAACATCATACCTTGGTCACCGGCACCCTGCTCATCCTTCTCCTCAACCACTACACCGCGGTTGATGTCGGGAGACTGCTCGTGAAGTGCAGAAAGGATACCGCAAGAATTGCCGTCGAACATGTACTCGGCCTTGGTATAGCCAATTTTGTTGATTACCCTGCGTGCCACCTGCTGGATGTCCACGTATGCATCCTCACTTCTAACCTCACCTCCAACAACTACAAGACCTGTACTTACAAAGGTCTCACAGGCAACTTTACTCTCGCTGTCCTGACGTAGGAACTCATCAAGAATACCATCTGAAATCTGGTCTGCAACTTTATCAGGATGTCCCTCTGATACAGACTCTGAAGTAAATAAATAAGACATAACTCCAAAAACTAAATTAAATTAATACTCCCGATAACAACTTTCCGGTTGCAACATTTGCCGCAAAAGATGTACCGATTAACAAAATTTAGTGTAAGATTTTGACTTTGTGCTGAAATGATTGGAATCGTTTTAGCATTTTTTAATGTGGTTGCAAGCAGTCAAATCCTTCCACTATAGCCTAAGCGGCGGCAAAGGTAATACAAATTATTGATTTACAAAATAGTAATTTAAAAAGGCGGCCTTAGGGCCGCCCATGTATGTCAGAAACTGAATCCTAATGTAAGTCCAAGGATATTGTCCCTCATATTTGTAATGTGCTGATATTGCACCCTGGCATTTAATGCAAGGCCATTATTTTTTGAGAGATTGAAACGGAATCCGGCCTGAGGAGAAATGATTGCGCCAACTGTATCGTCGTTAAGGCGTGTATTGTTATTGACCAGCATTCCTCCGTCCATTACAGCAACAAAGGAGACTGCTTTACTTAATGGACAGATAGCCTTCAGGTGGGCAAAGAGAGCGAACGTGTTATAACCTATATTGTTTGGAACGGCAGATGTGGTGTATCTGTTATATCCTATACCGCCACCCAGTTTGAATACTTTAGTGAGATTTGTGGCATATGTGGCAGATGCACCAATCCATGTGTTGTCTCCTTCTCCTCCTCTAACTGAAAATGCCACTTCAATGTCTCCTGTCCCTTTTGCCTGCTGGCCGTACATGAGAACCGGAGCAAAAAACAATGCAATAAGAAGAAATAATCTGTTCATAATACGGATTTTTTCCAAAGATACATTTTTTTTGCTAACTTTAAAATGTGATATGAAGTGGTGGAGACTGTTGTTCGATTTGCTGTTCCCAAAGGAGTGCGCTGTTTGTGGTAAGGTTCTGAATTACCACGAGCAGCATTTTTGTTTGGAGTGCTTTGCAGACATGCCCCTTACCTGGTTCTGGAATGTGAAGGAAAATCCGGCAGAGAGGGTGTTTTGGGGCAGGGCCAATGTGGAGAGGGTATATTCCCTGTTTTATTATACAGAGAAGTGGCGTGCTCCGGTGCATATGCTCAAATATAACGGTAATATACCTGTCGGGAAGAGGATGGGAGAGATGCTGGGGGAGAAGATTGCCTCTGTGCAGGATGGGTTGCCTGTTGATTATATTGTTCCGGTGCCGCTCCATTGGAGAAAGAAAATGAAAAGGGGATACAACCAGTCCGAGGTTATTGCTAAAGGTATTGCTGCGGGGCTTGCTGCTGGTGGGGCAAAGGTGCCGGTTGTGTTGCCGGGTCTTCTGAAACGGGCTTCCTTTACCTCCACCCAAACGGCCAAGGACCGCCTGGAGAGATGGCACAATGTGGCGAAAGCGTTTGCATTCAATGGCAATTGCAGGATACTTCCCCCTTCCGGCTGCCATATCCTCCTGGTGGATGATGTCCTTACCACCGGCGCAACACTGGAGGCCTGCGCCTCCATTTTGATGGAGCGGCTAGGGTGCAGGGTGAGTATTGCCACGTTGGCGTATGTGGAGTGACAGGACACATTGAGTTTATACGTTTTTTTCTTATCTTTGTACAAGTTGAAAATCAGTGAAAAATGCAGTCTGAATTGTTAATATATTAAATGAACGATGTTATGGAAAAGAACAACGAAATTCTTACAGATGATCAGTTGAAGGGTATATCAGGTGGTGCTCAGTGTTTGCCTATGACACAAGACCCTTGTAAGAATAGAAATCCATTACAATGCATAGCAAAGAATGTACAACACCTTTGTGTTTGGGAAAATGGAAGATGTGTAAGGAGAACGACCTAGTGGGGTTAATTTCGGCTGAGTCTTTGCAGGCTCAGCCGTTTTTCTTGTGCAATACAGAACTCAAGGTCATTCTTACTGCAGAATAATACATATAATTCAATATACTTATATCACTCTAATATTGTGTTCTTACCACCGGTGCAACCCTGGAGGCCTGTGCCTCAATTCTGGTGGAACAACTTGGGTGCAGGGTTAGTATTGCCACGCTGGCGTATGTGGAATGATCTGCTTAGATAAATATATTTTCAACTTATCATTATTGCAATTGTTGATACATTGTAATATATTTGCAATACAAATTGTAATAATTATGGGACAGTCAACTATATCAATAAGAGTAGATGAAAAGCTTAAGAAGAGCTTTGATGAACTATGTAATGAAATTGGCTTGAGCAATTCAGCAGCTGTGACAATTTTTATGAAGGCCGCAGTCCGGGAGCAGCGTATTCCGTTTGAGTTGCGCACAGAATCAGAAGAGGAAATCCGGGCAAAAGGTCTTGCTGCATTTCACAAACTTAGAGCAATCGCACAAGAAAATGGCGTTGCAGGCATGAGCCTTGATGAGATTAATGAGGAGATAAGATTGGCCAGAAGGGGAGAGTAATTAAAACATTTCCCCAAAAAGCCGTTTGTGGTATCTCCTGCGGAGATGCTGCAGATAATCCAAGAGATGAATTCGCCTAAGCACGGTTTGCTTTCAGAGCCTTCTGTGCTCTATGGCAAGAAGTAGGTTGCTACTTATTATTTTTATACCACTCTAATATTATGTTCTTACCACCGGTGCAACGTTAAAGGCCTGCGCCAACATTCTGTTGACACAGGCCTTTAGTATAGTTTCAATTGCCACGTTGGCGTATGTGGATCAGTTTAGAAACGGTATCCCAATGCTACGCCAAATGATCCGTTAAGGGTTGAGTTTTCTCCGCCTCCAAACAAGTATGCGGCATCAAGTGAAAGTCTCCATACTTTTACTCCAACTCCTACGCTGCCGTATGAAGGGATGGCAACTTCATCACCAAGATGATAACCTGCCCTTACATTAATCATTTTGTTGTATGAGTACTCAGCACCAACTGCAGCCATGAATGCAGATGGCTCCATTAGGATGTCACCTTCTACATTCAATGCAAGGGTATGTTCAGGGGCAAGGCTGAACGCGTAGTTTGCTCCAATTTTTGCCATTGATGGCAGTTTGTATCCACCAAATCCGTAATCCATCTCACCGCCAACATTTGTAATTGCGGCTGCAACTGTAAGTGCATCCTTCCTGTATGTAAGGGAGATGTCTGCAGCAAATGATGAAGCTGATGCACCCTCGGCCAAATCAGACGATATGAATCTCAGGTTTACACCTGCTGCAAAATTTTCGCTAATCCTATATGAGCCGCTCAAATCAAAGGAGCTCTCTGCTGGCGTATATGATTTGCTGGAGCCTTTGTCATTTGTATAGTTATAAGAATCATATCCGAACGATTTATAACCTACTCCCCATGCCCATTTGCCAATTTTGGAGAATGTCGCAATTCCGATATTTGTATTGTTGAGATAATCTGGCTGCCATGTATTGTAAGACAATCCTCCATAAGCCTTATTTGGTGCAAACACCATTGCTGAGGCATTGTTCATTGCTGTAAATGCATTCTGCTCCAAAGTGAGGGTAGCGCCACCCATACTGTGGGAATACGGGTCTGCATTCACATTAAGGAATGGAACGCTCTGTCCGTTCATCTGTACAGCCATAAAAAGGAAGGCTGCCAATATTGTTGTCAATTTTTTCATGCTGCTCTAAACTTACAATTTTACAATGTTTGTCTTATACTCGCTCTTGCTGTCCTTGAATACAACAGTATATATACCTGTTCCCCAATTGCTTGCGTCAATCTCGTATTCCTTGAACGGACCGGATGCAACAGAAGAGTTGCTGTAAACGGTGCCGCCGTTTGCGCCAATTACACTCAACTGGTATGTTCCGTCAACACCAGCCCTTACGTAAAGTGATTTTTTCACCTGGGTAGGGTAAATGTCTGCAGGAACACTCTTGTCCCTTACCAGAACGGCAAATGTTGTTGAAGCGTTCTCCTTCTGGGCATCAGATGCTTTAATTGTAATGTCGGTCTTGCCGAATGTTCTTCCCGACAAAGTAAGGGTATTGTCCACAATACCGTAGTCTGTTACAACAGATTCTGTAGAGACTATCTCATATTTGAGTTTCTCACCGTCCTCATCCTTGAAATATTCTGTAAGGTCAACTGTAATTGATTCTCCCTTGCCCAATACCATGTTGTCAAAATCCCTGATTACAGAAGGTGGGGTATTTGGAAGGATGGTGTAGTTTATAACCAGAGATCCGGTTGCGCCATATTCATCGGTGGCAGAAATTACCGCCTTATATGTGCCGGGAACCGCTTTTGCGGCATTGATGGATACATTTATCTTGTTTCCATTCTTGCTGTATGTTGCAGCCTCGCTTCCGCCATCAAATTTGAATGATTCTATCTTATGTCCGTCAGGGTCTGAAATATGGATTTCAAATTCAGTTTTCTCAAAAGATTTCAATGATATGTCCAGGTCACCGCTTGGATCGAATGCCGGAGCGATGTTCTTTTGTATATGTACCTTTACCTGTGCGGAAAGTGCTGATGCTTCACCAAAGTAATTTACAGCCTGTATCCTCATGTATATGTCCTCATCAAAGAGCGATACTGCAAAAGTATGTGAAAGTTCCGTTCCTTCTTCAACCTCATTGCCCTGTACATATATGGCATTTACAGTATTGGCATCAAGGCTGGCAGGGTCAAATTCTGAAAGGTCTTTGTTGTGCCAGTAGATCCTGTAGCCTGCAGTTGGGAAATCTTCTGTTGCAGTTGCCTCCCATTTTACAGTTACAGCGTTGGATTTTGCGGTAGCTTCAAATGTTTCAACTGCACCCGGTATGCTGTTTGGTGAAAGTGCTGCATATGCGTCAAGCAAACCTGCTCCAAGTTTTTTGCCCATTTTATAGCCGGGGTTTAAAGAGTACAGTTTTTCATCATTGGAAGATTTGAGCAATCTTTCCTTAAGTTGCTCATTGGTAAAGCCGGGGCCGCCAAATTTGGAAACGATCAATGCCGCTACACCGGATACGTGAGGGCAGGCCATGGATGTTCCTTGCATGCCGCCAAACTTATTGCCGGTTACGGTACTGAATATATAACCTTCCTGGGCACTGCCATCTCCGCCTGGAGCCGAAATGTCTACCCACTCTCCATAATTCGAGTACGATGCTTTTAGCCCGGTAGGGCCTGTTGCAGAGACTGCAATCACAGTCTCTTCCATGCTGGGATAATCTATGGTTACGTTGCTGTTGCCTGATGCAAAGAATGTAACACCGCCAGCCATAGGACCTGCCTGGTTTTCACCGCTTGCATCCATGCCTGCGTACCTGTTGAAATAATCTATCCCTTCCAGAACGCTTTGTGGCGTTTCAGTGGCATTTATGAATCCCCAACTGTTTTGGCTTATTACAGCCCCGTTGTCAGCTGCATATACAAAAGCGAGTATAGGACTAAAAGTGTCAGCCTTTTCATCACTTATCTGGCAAGACATCACAAGAGCACCTTTGGCTATGCCGTTTCCGCCTGCTACACCTGCTCCAAATTTGCCGTTGTTGTTTGTAGCGGCAACAGTTCCGGCAACATGGGTTCCGTGATCATCTGCAGAAATGGTGCCAATCAACAATCCTCCTATCACGCCGAAGTTATACCCGTATACGTCATCCGTATATCCGTTCAAGTCATCATCGTATTCCGGTTTGCCTTCTGCTTCAGCCTTATTTACCCACATTGCATCCTTGAGGTCGTCGTGGTTGTAGTCTATACCTCCATCAAGAACTGCAACAATCACATCTTCACGGCCTGTTGTTATTTCCCAGGCCTTATTGAGCTTAATGCCACCGTCGCTCCCCTCATTGTAGTAGTGCCACTGGTAGCCCAGGTACGGGTCATTGAATGGGGATGTTGCCTGTGCGGCTCGTATAACGGGCAAATAATCCACCTTTTCTACCTCCTCCATTCTTGAAAATTCGTTGTGAACCCTTGCTACAGAAACTTCCGGATTGAATGAAACAATATGCCAGCGGTCGAGCCCTGCCTTTTTGTGTCTTGCTGCATATTTCTCACTATAAGGTACCAGAGGCTTGATGCTGTAGATTCCAAATTCAGGCAATGTACTTGTTGCCGATTTGGTAAGTGGCCCTTCACCCTCGTTCATTTTTACTATAATAGTGCCATTATAGACGGTTCCGGCATCCAACAATGTGGTGGTAGCAGGAGCTTGTGGCTGCGGCTGAAGCTGAAGTTCTTCCTTGCTACAACCTGCCAAAAGGGCAGCTGCCACAACTGATGCAAATAATAATCTGTATTTCATTTTACTTTATAGTGTTTGGTTTTTACAAATATAATATATAACACACAAAAATAAAATATGAGCATATGATATTTTTTAATCTGCAATAATTAGTAACTTTGATGGACAAAACTGGAGATTATGTTCAACATTGTAGACATACATGTCATAGACATTATAGATATATTGCTTGTAGGACTGCTGGTCTTTTATGTGTACAAGCTTATAAGGGGAACAGCTGCCATAAGCATCTTCTTGGGAATCATTATATTGTATATAGTATGGGCGGTTGTGAAAGCCCTCAATATGAGCCTTCTGTCAGAGATTATGGGGCAGGTGCTCGGTGTTGGAGTAATTGCAATAATAGTACTTTTCCAGCAGGAGATAAGGAAATTCCTTTTGAGTCTTGGAAGCACCTATATCATAAACAATGAGAAGCTGAAAATATTCAGCAAGCTCTTTGGCAACAGGGGAGCAGGGATGCAGCTCCAGGCCCTGGATGAGATTACAGAAGCGTGCAGGAAGATGAGCGAGACAAAAACCGGTGCGCTCATAGTGCTCGCCCGTACATCATCAATGGATTTTGTTGTGGAAACGGGAGATGTGATTGATGCCAGGATAAGCAGGAGGCTCATAGAGAACCTCTTCTTCAAGAATTCCCCTCTGCACGATGGTGCAATGGTGATTGCCAATGACAGGATAGTTGCAGCCAGATGTACATTGCCTATAAGCAAGAATCCCAATATACCAGCCAATTACGGTATGCGTCACAGGGCCGCTACTGGTTTGTCTGAAGAGACAGATGCGTGTGTTGTGGTGGTTTCGGAGGAGACAGGAAACATCTCCTTTGTAATGGACGGGCACATAAAGACAATGGGTTCAATATCGGAGCTTCGTATTGCAATAGAGAGTTCCTACAGGCAGAACTGACCTTATTTTTCCTCTCTTGGAGGAAGCGGGCACGATTTCTCCTTCAGCGGTTTCTTTATTTCAAACTTTTCTTCTTTGCCGTGGTAGAGCCTTTTGAGGTTGCTTATATGACAGAGCCATATTGTGCATCCGGCAACTATACTGAAGATCTTTATCACAAGGGTCTCTTTAGGGTCGAGCCAAAGGGCAAAAAGGGTATTTACCAGAAACGGGAAACAGGTTACAGCTGCAATCACACTTACAGATACATATTTTGTAAAGGCCAGCACAACACAGAATATTGCCGTACATATAAGGACTGCAAACGGATGTATTGCAAGCAGCACTCCGCACATTGTGGCAACCCCTTTGCCTCCCCTGAAATTGTGGAAAATGGGGAATACGTGCCCCAGGATGGCGGCGGAGCCAAAAACGAGCTGTGTTCCTACAAAACCGTTTGTCTCCTTGGGGAAGGGGAGGAAGAATACCAGTGATGCGGCAGCGGCCCCCTTCAATATGTCAAAAGCCAGCACAAGCAGGCCAATTTTCCATCCAAGTACCCTCTGTGTATTGTTCGCTCCCGGGTTCCTGCTCCCGTACTCCCTTACATCAATGCCATAGAAAGCCTTTCCAAGGATTATGGAACTTGATACAGACCCCATGAGGTAGGCCGCAACAATAAACAATATATATAATGTTATACTTAAGGGTAATGTCATAAACTTAATTTCTGCATTGCAAATATATAATATTATCTTTGCAAGGAAAAATTATTGATGATGGAGAACTGCATTAAAATAGAACAGAAACTGGGTTTTGAGAAGATAAGGGAGCAGCTGTTGTTGCGTTGTTCTACCAATTATGCCAGGGAGAGGGTTGCCGGGGAGAAAGTGTCACATAACCCTGCAACAATCACCAAAAGGCTGGTACTCACAGATGAGATGCGCCTTATCTGCATGTTCGAGAGCAGTTTTCCCCAGAGCGGATTTATAGACAGCATTGAGTTCCTCAAGCCACTTGAGATAGAATACTCTTCAATAACACTGGAGAACATGAACAGGCTCTACATATTTGTAGAGAATTTGAGGGGAGTGCTCAACTTCTTCAAAAACAGCAAGGAAGGGTCATATCTTGCCCTAAAGGCAATGGCGGATCCCATAATGTTCTTCCCCGAGGTATCCAGGAGGATAGAATCCATAGTGGACAGATTTGGAGAGGTGAGGGACAACGCAAGTATGGAGCTCTTCAATATCCGCAAACAG
The DNA here is from genome assembly GCA_017380095.1 of Bacteroidales bacterium. GTDB lineage: Bacteria > Bacteroidota > Bacteroidia > Bacteroidales > UBA932 > Egerieousia. The sequence continues at coordinate 1,454 of JAFOER010000141.1, read as the reverse complement.
CTGAGGGAAAAGGAGGGTTCCATTTCCCGAAAGATACAGGCTATATTGCGCAAGGCGCAGGAAGAGGGGCTGGCAGATGAGGAGGCAAGCGTATCTGTAAGGGATGGCAGATTGCTCATCCCGGTAAGTGCATCCAACAAAAGGAAACTCCCGGGTTTTGTATATGATGAGTCTGCAACTGGCAAGACTGTCTTCATTGAGCCTATGGAGGTTGTTGAGCTGAACAATCAGGTAAAGGAGCTGATGTTTGCCCAGCAGAGGGAGATTTTGAGGATATTGAGGGAATTTACAGATTTCCTCCGCCCGTACCTTCCGCAGTTGATTGAGGGGGCAAGGTTCATTGGAGAGATAGATTTCATAAGGGCCAAAGCCCTGGTAGCAATGCAGATGGAGGCCGGAAAGCCCATCATCTCGCAGGATGATACCATGAAAATAGTAAAGGGGCGCCACCCAATCCTGGAGGCAGCCCTCAAGAAAGAGAAGAAACAGATAGTTCCCCTCACCCTTACCCTTACTCCCGACAAGCATCTCCTTGTCATTTCAGGACCGAATGCGGGAGGAAAGTCGGTATGTCTCAAGACTGTCGGGATGCTGCAGTACATGTTCCAGTGGGGATTGCTCGTTCCTGCCAGTGAAGTGAGTGAGTTCAGGATTTTTGATGACATATTCATAGATATTGGAGATGAGCAGTCATTGGAGAATGACTTGAGTACATACAGTTCCCATCTTACCAATATGAAGGAGATTCTTGCAAAGGCTACAGACAACTCTCTTGTGCTTATAGATGAGTTTGGAACGGGTACCGAGCCCACAGCCGGTGGTGCGATAGCCCTTGCAATACTGGAAAATATAGAGCTCAAGGGTGTGTTTGGCGTCATAACAACCCACTATACCAACCTTAAGTTCTATGCGGAGAAGGTGAACGGGGCCATTAACGGTGCCATGTTGTTTGATGTTGCCAAGATACAGCCGCTGTACAAGCTTGAGGTGGGCCTTCCGGGCAACTCGTTTGCATTTGAACTTGCCCGCAAGATAGGTTTGCCGGAGCATATAATAAGGGTGGCTGAGGAGAATGCCGGAACAGGATATGTAGATATGGAGAAGCAGTTGAGGAAGATATCCCGTAACCGCAGGGCATTGGATGAGAAGCTTGCCAGGATAAAGAATACGGACAGGACCCTGGAGAATATTACCGAGAAGTACGAGAAGGAGCTCTCGGATATACAGAGTGTGAAGAAACAGATTCTTGCAGAGGCCAAGAAAGAGGCCCAGATGATAATTGAGCAAGCCAACAAGAGGGTTGAGGCTACAATCAGGGAGATTAAGGAGGCTCAGGCAGAGAAAGAGAAGACCAAGGCTGTCCGCAAGGAGCTGGAGGAGTTCAACAGTACCCTTATGCAGGAGAACTTGAGCGAGAATGACCTTAAGATTGAGGCCAAGATGAAGAAACTCCT